>DASUTZ010000209.1:0-4669 GCA_036374295.1 Actinomycetota bacterium | reverse complement strand
GTTGACGATCGCGTTGATCATCTCCTTGGCCCGCTCGGCCCCCTCGCCCTCCTTGGAGCCGATGAAGACCGTGCCGTCGTCGTGGATGTCCACGTCGGCCCCGGTCTCGGCGATGATCTCGTTGATCCGCTTCCCCTTCGGTCCGATCACCTCGCCGATCTTGTCCACGGGGATCTGGATCGCCTCCACGCGCGGCGCCTTGGCAGACAGCGCGGACCGCGGCTCGGGGATCGCCTCCAGCATCCGGTCGAGGATGAAGAGCCTCGCTTCGCGAGCCTGCTTCAGGGCTCCGCTGAGGACCTCGGCCGGCAGGCCGGTCACCTTCGTGTCGAGCTGCAGGGCCGTGATGAAGTCCTTCGTCCCGGCCACCTTGAAGTCCATGTCCCCCAGCGCGTCCTCGGCCCCCAGGATGTCGGTCAGCGTCACGAAGCGATCGCCCTCTGCGATCAGCCCCATCGCGATCCCGGCCACCGGGGCCTTGATCGGGACCCCCGCGTCCATCAGCGAGAGCGTCGAGGCGCACGCCGAGGCCATCGAGGTGGAGCCGTTCGACGCCAGCACGTCGGAGACGAGCCGCAGGGCGTACGGGAACTCCTCCTCGTTCGGGATCACGGACGCGAGCGCTCGCTCGGCCAGCGCGCCGTGCCCGATCTCGCGGCGCTTCGGCCCCCGCATGAACCCGGGCTCCCCCGTGGAGAAGGGCGGGAAGTTGTAGTGGTGCATGTACCGCTTCTCCTCCTCGGGGTCGAGCGTGTCGATCATCTGCGTCATGCGCAGCATGCCCAGCGTGGCCACGTTCAGGACCTGGGTCTCGCCCCGCTCGAACAGACCGGAGCCGTGCGCCCTCGGGACGAGATCGACCGCGCAGTGGATGGGGCGGATCTCGTCGGCCTTCCGCCCGTCGATCCGGATCCCCTCCTCGATCACGCGCTTCCGCATGATCTCCTTCTGGAGGGCCTTGAACGCGGCCTTGACCTGCCGGGCCCGCTCCTCGTAGGTCTCCTCGCCCCATCGCTCGGCGAGGCTCGCCGCGAGGTCCTCCTTGATCGCGTCCAGCCGCTCGTTGCGCTCGGTCTTGTCGGCGATCGTCAGCGCGTCGGAGAGGGCCGAGCCCGCGACCTCCCGGACGGCCTCCATGACCTCGTCCTCGTAGTCCGCCACGACGGGGAACTCCTTCGGCTCCGCCCCCGCCCTCCGGACGAGCTCCTCCTGAAGGTCGATCGCCTCGCCGATCGCACGCTTGGCCTCCTCGAGGCCCTCGGCCACGACCTCCTCGGTCGGGGCGGGCTGGCCCTCCGACATGTGGGAGAGCGCCTCCTCAGGCGCCTCCGCCTCCACCATGAGGATGTCCGTCCCGCCCGCGTCGTTCCGGCGGCCCGCGACCACCATGTCGAAGGTCGCGAGGTCGAGGTCCTGGTAGGTGGGGTTCGCGACCCAGCGGCCGCTGATCATGGCCACGCGCACGGCCCCGATGGGGCCGTCGAACGGCAGCCCGGCCAGCATGACCGCCGCGCTGGCGCCGTTGATCGTGATGATGTCGTAGGGGTTGGCCTGGTCCGCCGAGAGGATCGTCGAGACCACGTGGACCTCCTGGCGGAAACCCTCGCGGAACGTTGGCCGCAGGGGGCGGTCGGTCAGCCGCGCCGTGAGGATCGCCTGCTCGGAGGGCCGCCCCTCCCGACGGAAGAAGCCGCCGGGGATCTTCCCGGCGGCGTACATCCGCTCCTCGACGTCCACGGTCAGCGGGAAGAAGTCGATGCCCTCCCGCGGGGCGCCCCAGGCGCAGGTGACGAGCACCTGGGTCTCGCCAAGGGTGACGACCGCGGCGCCGTGCGCGAGCTTGGCGAGACGGCCTGCTTCGAACGACAGGTCGGTGCCCCCGACCTTGCCGGAGACGGTGATGGGTTCCATGGTTCCTCCTCGAGTTCGTGGGCTGCTCGAGAAGCGGTAGGAGCTCCCTCCTACCGCCGGAGCCCGAGCCGGCCGATCAGCGCGCGGTACCGCTCGATATCGTCGCGCTTGAGGTACTCGAGGAGCCGCCGGCGCTTCCCCACCATCTGGAGGAGGCCGCGGCGCGAGTGGTGGTCCTTCCGGTGGGTCTTGAGATGCTCGTTCAGCTCCTCGATCCGCTTGGTGAGGAGCGCCACCTGGACCTCGGGCGACCCCGTGTCGCCCTCGCCCTGCCGGTACTCGGCGATGAGCCCTTGCTTCTCTTCCTTCGTGATCATCCGTCGACCAGGGTAGCACACGGCCTCTCGGGCTCCGGAGGCTACTCGGACACGACGGCCCGCGTCCGCTCCACGTCCCGCTCGATCTGGCGGGAGAGCGCCTCGGCCGACTCGAACCGCTCCTCGTCGCGGAGCCGCTCCCAGAGCTCGATCGCGAGCTCCCGGCCCCGGATCTCCCCCTCGAAGCCGAGCAGGAACGCCTCCACGTGGAGGGGCTCCTCGCCGAACGTGGGGTTGATCCCCACGTTGATCGCCGCGGGCCAGGCGCCCTCCTCGAGCAGGCCGCGCCCCGCGTAGACGCCCCGGGCCGGCAGCAGCACCCGAGGGTCTGTCTGCAGGTTCGCCGTCGGCCACCCCAGGTCGTCGCCCCGACCCGCCCCCGACACGACGACGCCGTCGATCACGTGGCGGCGGCCGAGCGCGACCCTGGGCCACTCGAGCTCCCCGGCGGCCAGGGCCTCGCGGATCGAGGTCGAGGAGATCCTGCGCCCCTCGAGCTCGAGGAGGCCCACGCCCTCGACGGAGAAACCCCGAGCCCGCCCCAGGTCGGTCAGGACCTCGACCGTCCCGGCGGCTCGGTGCCCGAAGGTGAAGTTCGCGCCGACCGTGGCGTGCGCCACGCCCAGCCGCTCCACGAGCACGTCGTCCACGAACCGCTCTGGGGGCCAGGAGGCCACCTCGGCGTCGAAGGGCATCACGACGAGGAGGTCAACCCCGAGCTCCTCGATCAGGCCGGCCTTCCGAGCCGTGGTGGTCAGGAGGCCGGGGACGTCGCTCGGCGTGAGGACCTCGCGCGGGTGGCGGTCGAAGGTGACGGCCACCGGCCGCAGGTCCCGCTCCTCGGCCGCGGCCACCAGGCGGTGGATCACCGCCTGGTGGCCGCGGTGGACGCCGTCGAAGAACCCGATCGTGACGGCGGACGGACCGTCCGGGCGGACGGCCTCAAGCTCCGTGATCACCTCCATCGCGGGAGTGAGGGTAGCGCAGGCCGCCCCTCGCGGACCGCTCCGCGCGGCCTCAGCCGGCCAGGACCACGAGCGGGCGGGCCCTCGGGCCCTCGTCCTTCCAAACTCCGATCAGCCGCCTGTCGGCGTCGAAGACGGCGTGAGGACCGTCATGGCCGGAGGGCCCGAGGGCCCGCCCGTGCCGCGCCGCTCGCGCCTCCTCCTCCTCGAGCTCCACGCGCGGCAGGTGGGCCACGGCGCGCTCGATCGGGAGGGCCGCCTCCACCCCCTCCGGAAGCGCGGCCTCGGCAATCCGATAGGGACCGATCCGGGTGCGGACGAGCCGGGTCAGGTGGGCGCCGCACCCGAGGCGCGCGCCCAGATCCGCGACGAGCGAGCGCACGTAGGTGCCGCTTGAGCACACCACCCGGAAGTCCAGTTCGGGCGCCTCGTACCGCACCAGCTCGAAGGCCTCCACGCGGACCCGCCGGGGCGGGGCCTCCACGGCCTCCCCCCTGCGAGCCGCCCTGTACAGCCGCTCACCCGCCACCCGCACGGCGGAGTACGCGGGCGGGCGCTGGTCGATCTCGCCCGTGAGCGAGGCCATCGCCTCGCGCACCACGCGCTCGCCCACGTCCACCGGGGACTCCCGGACGACCTCGCCCTCCGCGTCCAGCGTGTCGGTCTCCACGCCCAGCCGGCCGGTCCCCTCGTACTCCTTGTCCAGGGCCGACAGGAACCGCAGGAGACGCGTGGCCCGTCCCACGCCCATCACGAGGAGCCCCGTCGCCATCGGATCGAGGGTCCCCGCATGCCCCACCTTCCGCGTGCCCAGCGCCCGCCGGACCGCATCCACGGCGTCGTGAGACGTGATCCCCTTCGGCTTGTCGACGAGGACGATCCCCTCGGGGGCGCTCACGACGGCTGCCTTAGGTCGCCGCCTCGCGCAGGGTCTTCCGCAGGGCCTGGACGGCTTCGTCGAGGCCGCCCTCCCACGAGTAGCCGGCGGCGAGGCGGTGTCCTCCCCCGCCGAAGGCCTCGGCCACGGCCCCGACGTTCGTATCGCCTCGGGAGCGGAGCGAGACCTTGAAGCCGCCGTCGCGCTGCTCCTTGAGCACCACGGCGACGTCCGCCTCCCGGGCGACCCGGATCGCGTCGATCATGTCGTCGGTCTCCTGGATCTGGACGCCGGCCTCCTCGAGATCCTTCCGCGTGATCCACGTCCAGACCAGACGGAGATCTCGGTCCAGCTGGGCCCGCTCCAGGGCCTTCCCCATCACGCCGAGCGCAGCGAACGAGCCGTCCTCGTAGAGGGCCTGGGCCAGCCGGGCATGGTCGAAGTCCCGCTCCCGGAGGGCCGCCCCCACCCGGAGCGTCTCGGGCGTGGTCGCCTCGTACTGGAACCGCCCGGTGTCGGTCACGACGCCCGCGTACAGCGACTTCGCGTCCTCGTCCGACATCCCGCCTCCCATGCGCTCGATCAGCCGGAAGACGATC
>DASUTZ010000208.1:0-2989 GCA_036374295.1 Actinomycetota bacterium | reverse complement strand
GGACGATCTCGGAGAGATCGTCCGCCGCGACCTCGCCCCCGTCTTCAACGCCCTCACGGTGGACGGCTGCGCCAGCACCAACGACACGGTGCTCGTCATGGCGAGCGGCGCGGCGGGACCCGCGTCGCCCGACGCGCTGGGGGCCGCGCTGCGCGAGGCCTCGCTCGATCTGGCCCGCAAGGTCGTCGCGGAAGCGGAGGGCGCGAGCAAGACGCTCGTCGTCCACGTCTCGGGCGCCGCCGACGACGAGCAGGCGCGACACGCCGGCCGCGCCGTCGCCGGCTCGCTGCTGGTGAAGACGGCCCTGTTCGGCGAGGACCCCAACGCGGGGCGTCTCCTCCAGGCGATCGGCGCGGCCGGCGTGTCGCTCGACCCCTCGGCCGCGGACGTCGACCTCGCGGGCCACCGCGTGGTGGAGGGGGGCGTGGTGGCCGCGTTCGACCAGCGCGCGTGCCGGGAGGACCTGAAGGAGCGAGAGGTGGTGGTCCGGGCCCACCTCGGTGTGGGAGAGGGCGAGGCCACCTTCTTCGGATGCGACCTCGGGTACGAGTACGTGCGGATCAACGCGGAGTACCGGACGTGAGCCGCCGCGCCGCCACCCGGCCCCGCGAGGAGACCGTGGCCAAGGGCCGCGTGCTGCTCGAGGCCCTCCCCTACATGCGCGAGCACGGCGGCGCGGTGATCGTCGTCAAGCTCGGGGGGTCGGCGATGAGCGACCCCGGCCTGCTGGAGACCTTCGCCCTGGACGTGGCCCTGCTCCGCCAGGTGGGGGTCCGCCCGGTGATCGTCCACGGGGGCGGCCCGCAGATCACGCGAGCGTCCGAGCGCCTGGGCCTCACCCCTCGGTTCATCCGAGGGCTCCGCGTCACCGACGCCGAGACCCTCGAGGTCGTCCGAACGGTCCTCGTGGGGCGCATCAACAAGGACCTGGTGAAGGCGATGAATGAACGGGGGGCCCCGGCCGCGGGCGTCTCCGGCGAGGACGCGGATCTCATGATCGCCACGCGGCGGAGCGAGGACCTCGGGCTGGTGGGCTCGATCACCGAGGTCCGCCCCGCCCTCCTCGGGTCGCTGATGGAGGACTTCGTCCCGGTCGTGGCTTCCCTCGCCACCGACGGCGCCGGCCAGTCGCTCAACGTCAACGCCGACGAGGCCGCCGCCGCGCTCGCCGTGGCGCTCGGGGCCTCGAAGCTCGTCTACCTGACCGACGTCCCGGGGATCATCGAGGATCGGGATGGAGACGCCGCGCTGGTCTCGGAGGCGTCGGTGGCCGAGTGCGAGCGCCTCCTCTCCTCGGGCGCGGTGACCGACGGCATGATCCCCAAGCTCGAGCACCTGATCCATGCCCTCCGGGGGGGCGTCCAGCGGGGCCACGTCCTCGACGGGCGGGTCCCCCACGCGATGATCCTCGAGCTGTTCACGCCCGAGGGCCTGGGCACGATGGTGACGAGGGAGGAGGCGTGACGACCCCTCCTCCGCTCGTCGACCGAGCCGAAGGCATCCTGATGGACACGTACGCTCGGTTCCCCGCGACGTTCGTGCGCGGCGAGGGGATCCGGCTGTTCGACGACGAGGGTCGCGAGTACCTGGACTTCGCGGCGGGCATCGCCGTGGTCCAGATCGGTCACGCCCACCCTCGATGGGTCGAGGCGGTGACGGACCAGGCCGCCCGTCTGGCGCACGTCAGCAACCTCTTCTCCACCGTGCCCCAGGTGGACCTGGCCGAGCGCCTCGTCGGCCTCCTCGGATGGGGGAGGGCGTTCTTCGCCAACTCGGGCGCCGAGGCGAACGAGGCGGCTCTCAAGCTCGTCCGCAAGGCGACTGGCCGGTCCAAGGTCGTGGCCACCGGCGGCGGGTTCCACGGCCGAACCCTGGCCACGCTCGCGGCCACGGGTCAGCCGGAGAAGCACGCCCCGTTCGAGCCGCTGCCCCGCGAGTTCGTCCATGTGCCGTTCGGCGACGCGGAGGCGCTGAGGGCCGCGGTCGACGAGCGGACGGCCGCCGTGCTCCTGGAGCCGGTGCAGGGGGAGGCCGGCGTCGTGCCGGCGCCGAAGGGCTACCTGGCGGCGGCCCGCGACGCCTGCGAGGGCGCAGGCGCGCTGCTCGTCCTGGACGAGGTCCAGACCGGCATCGGCCGCTGCGGGGCCTGGTTCGCCCATCAGCTCGAGGACCTGGAACCCGACGTCGTCACGCTGGCCAAGGGGCTGGCCGGCGGCCTCCCGATCGGCGTCTGCCTGGCGACGCAGGAGGTCTCGGCGGCCTTCGGGCCGGGGGACCACGCCTCGACCTTCGGCGGCGGGCCGATCCCGTGCGCCGCCGCCCTCGCGGTGCTCGACGTGATCGAGGAGGAGGGCCTGCTGGAGCGGGCCCGGATCATGGGGGAGCGGTTGGTGGAGACGCTCCGCGAGACGGCCGCGGCGGCGGTCGACGTGCGCGGCCGCGGCCTGCTGGTCGGCGTGGAGCTCCCCGCCGAGATCCCCGCGCGGCAGGTCGTCTCCGCGGCCCTGGGGCGGAGGCTCGTGCTGACCCAGGCGGGCCGCAACACGGTGCGCTTCACCCCGCCCCTCATCGCGACGGCCCAGGACGTGGACGAGGCCGCTCGCATCTTCGGCGCGGTCCTGGAGGATGAGACATGAAGAGGCGGCGGCAGCAGGCGATCCTGGAGCTGGTGCGCCGGGAACCGCTCAGCTCCCAGCGGGCGATCCTGGATCGCCTGCGGGAGGAGGGGTTCGAGGTCACGCAGCCCACGGTCTCGAGGGACCTGGACGAGCTGGGGCTGGCAAGGGTCCGAGACGACTCCGGGCGCCTCCGCTACGCGGCGCCCCAGGAGGCCGCCCCCGTGGGACGGGAGGAGCAGCTCCGGCACGTCCTCCAGGAGTTCGCGCTCGCCATGGTGGCCTCGGGCAACCTCGTCGTCGTCCGTACGCCGCCGGGGGCGGCGAACGCCGTGGCCCAGGTGCTCGACCGGGTCGAGGTGCCCGACGTGATC
>DASUTZ010000207.1:0-4085 GCA_036374295.1 Actinomycetota bacterium | reverse complement strand
TTGTCGCGTCCGGCGGTTGGGGGGAACATGTGCCAGTGAATGGACCGGAGAGCCACCCGGGGTCACCCATCCAGCCGCGGCTGGGCCGGATCGCCAGCCTGGCGGCGCGGCTGCCGAGGATCGGCGCGGATCCCGGGGACGACGAGGATCTGCGTCAGAAGAAGGCGCTCCTCGTCCTGCTCGCGGTCCTGATCGCTCCGGTGGCGGGGCTGTGGGGCATCCTGTACCTGGCCTTCGGGTCGCCGGTCGGGATCGCGCCGCTTGTCTACCTCGCCATCTCGCTCGCGTCCCTGCTGATCTTCGCTCGAACGAGGAGCTTTCGGTTCCTCCTCCTCGTCCAGCTCTTCGACATCCTCCTCGCGCCTACGGCCGGCGGCCAGATGCTCGTGGGCGGGTTCCTCCCCTCCGGGGGGGTGGCCTTGTGGGGCATCCTGGCTCCGCTGGGTGCCCTCGTCTTCCTCGAGGTGCGACAGGCCGTCCGGTGGTTCGTCGGGTTCCTGGTCGTCTTCGTGGTCACGGGCGTCCTCGGGGAGCTGGTCTTTCCCGACGCCGATCTCCCGGCGTGGTTCACCAGCACGATGCTGGCGCTGAACGTCATCGGCGCCGGCTCCATCGCGTTCACCCTCCTCGCGTCGTTCGCCAATCAGCGCGACGCGGCGCTGCGGGGGCTGCGGGCCGAGCAGGCGAAGGCCGAGGCGCTCCTCGTGAACGTCCTGCCGAGCTCGATCGCGCAGCGGCTGAAGGGAGCGAGCCGCTCGATCGCCGACTACTTCGAGTCGGCCTCCATCCTCTTCGCCGACGTCGTGGACTTCACGCCGCTCGCGCGGCGCCTGGCGCCGGCCGAGGTCGTCGGGATCCTCGATGAGCTGTTCTCCCACTTCGACGTCCTGGTCGAGCGACACGGGCTCGAGAAGATCAAGACGATCGGAGACTGCTACATGGCTGCATCGGGTGTGCCCGATCCCACCCCCGACCACGCGCGCAGGGCCGCGCTCCTCGCCCTCGACATGCGGGATGCCGTCGCCGCGTGGGCGGTTGCCGGCCGCCTGGGGCTCGAGCTGAGGATCGGCATCAACTCCGGACCGGTCGTCGCAGGGGTGATCGGCACCAAGCGCTTCCTCTACGACCTCTGGGGCGACGCCGTGAACATCGCGAGTCGGATGGAGACCAACGGGGCGCCCGGGGAGATCCAGGTCACGCGTGCGACGTACGAGCTGCTGAAGGACCAGTTCGTCTGTGAACGGCGGGGAGCGATCCGGGTCAAGGGTCAGGGGCTGATGGAGACCTGGTACCTCGTGGGGCCTCGATCGGATGAGGTCTCCGAGTCGGACGCTCCGGGAAGCGGGGAACGATCGATCCGGGCCGAACCGTCGGCGGCCGAACGCCCTGCATCGTCGTAAGACCCTGCTACCCCGTGTCCTCGGCCTTGGACTCGAGCTCTGCGGCCCGCGCCGCGGCCTTCTCGGCTTTTCTCCGGGAACGGTCGGCCCGCCTTCGGGCCCGACCGGCCTCTTCCTCCAGCTCGCGAGCCTCGCGGTCCGCCCGCTCCGCCTCCTCCTCTGCGGCCCGGGCTTCCTCCCTTGCCCGTCGAGCGCGCTCTCGGGCCTTTCGGTCCGGGGCGGGGGAGCGCTTCTTCTTGGGCGGGGCCAGAACCCCCGTCAGCGACTCGAAGCCGGAGGGAGGGGTCAGCTCGCGCGTCAGCCGCCCGGCCTCGACGGCCCGTGCGCCCTCCTCGTCGAGGGTCGCCGCCATCAGCGTGTCCTCGACCCGATCGAGGGTCGACCGGCTCGCGGCGTGCCCGCCCCGGGTCAGCACCTCCTCAGCCTGCTCCGTGAGCCCCTCGATCACGCGCCGGCGACGCTCGCCGATCTCTCGCATGCGCTTCACGCCGCCGCCCGAGATCGCCGATTCCTGCGCCGCCCGCAGCTCCTCCCTCAGAGAGAGGAGCTCCTGAACCTCGGCGGCGCGCTCGCGGGCGAGCTGGTTCACCGCCCACGCGGCCACCGTCGGTCGGCGGAGGGCCTTGACCTGCGCGGCGGCGTCGCGTTCCCCATGGCCGCGGAGCTCCGCGGCCAACTCGTCTCGCGCCGCGGTGAACTCGTCCAGGGGAAGGCCGAAGAGCTGATCCTCGTTCACGTGCCCGATGCTACGTCTACGGGGGCGTCGAGGAACCTCCCCAGGCGATCGGCCTCGGCCTCGATCTCCTTGTGGACGGCCCGCGACAGCTTCTCGAACGGCTCGACAGTGACCTCGATGCGACCCCCGCGCTGCTCGTAGTTCCAGACCCCGGCCGCCATCCCGTCCACGAGCACGACCGGCGATATCCAGCCGGCGGAGCGGAACACGCGGTCCTCGAAGGCGGGGTCCACCAGCGACGAGCGCGGCCGTATGCCCACGACGTACGGGTCAAACATGGGGAGGAGACGCACCGGGGCCCGGGGCGATGCCTTCCGCAGCTCGGCGAGGTCCTCGGTCAGCGCGAACCCTCGATACCCGTCCACATCCACCTCGGTCAGCTCATCGGCCGAGGCCTTCAGCACGCGCCCCGCCGGAGCCGGCTGTGTACCCCACCACCGTGCGAACTCCTCGCGGGCGGCGGGCCCGTAGGTCCGTAGATACCGGCGAACGATCTCCCGCCAGGCCGCCTCTGGCTCCGGCTCGTCCCAGGCCCCGAGCCAGCGGTCGGGGCGGACGAACGTCACGCTCTGGCCCCGGGGAGGCCCGGAGATCAGCGATCCCTCGAACGCGGCCGGCTTCAGCATCTCTCCCCATCCGGAGAGCATCCGCTCGCGGGCGTCGTGGTCCACGCGCTCGCCGACGCGCTCCGCGAGCTTCTCGCGCGTGATGGGCTGGGCGCCGAGGGAGTCCCGGATCGCGTCGAGGATCTCGCGGAGCTCCTCCGCCCCGAAGCCGATCATCCGCAGCCAGGTGCCCTTCCACCATCGATTGTGCGTGCGGAGCGCCGCGACGAACAGGGGGAGGTCCGCCGCGGCCAGGACGTGCAGCGTGCCTCGCATCGCCCACGTGCGGATGAGCGATCGGCGTTCCCAGAGCGCCTCTCGGACGTCCTCGGGCGAGGAGCCCTTGATCCGGGCCCAGACCTGCAGCTCGGTGGAGGACGCCACCTGCCCGTGCAGCCCGCACACGTCTCGGACCACATCGAGCATGCGGGAGCGGGGGGCGCGGCGCAGCAGGTGCTGGCGCGCGAGGCGGACCCCTCGCACGCGATCCCACGAGACGCCGGGTGGATCCGAGCTCTCCCTCCGAGAGGCGCGTGCCATCCGAAGGACGATAGCGCGCCGGGGACTCCACGACCCGAGGGGAGATCGAAGTCGCGCGAGGCAAGATCGTCGTCGAGCGAGGGCCCGGGAAGACGGTCTCGGTGGAGTTTCCAGAGGATTGTGGAGACGGCGAAAGCCTCGATCGCGGTTGGATGCTGGACCCCGAGAGGAGGCTCTCGTGGGAACTGCACAGACGGGCCCCTGGAGGGCTGGTCGAGCCGCGCGGCGGGCGCGTCGCGTAGCGCCGGGCTTGGCCAGGCCGACCCGTCAGCCGCGCACGGCCTCGGCCCCCCGAGCTACTTCTGCGTCTGCGGGTTCATCTCCCGGAACGGCTGGGACCGCTCCCGGCCCGGCGACTTCTCCGTGAACTGGAGGAATCGCGTCCCGGCCGGGATGTCGCTGGCGTAGATGTAGTCGTTGTACCAGTACGCCGACCAGATGCTCCCGCCCGCGGGATCATAGTAGCCGATCTCGGTCGGGTTGCTACGGTCGGTGAAGTCGACGACGGTCACGCCCCCGCCGTACCAGGACGACACGAGGACGTCCTGCTTCACCCCGGGCACGTTGTTGAACATGTGGGCGGAGCAGTACGCGCCCCCCTGGTTCCGCGGGATGTTGTAGGAGCCCTGGAGATCCCCCGTGGCGAGATCATAGAACCAGAGCTGGCCGCTCCCGGTCCCATCGAAGCAGTGCCCCACGATGATCTCATCGCCGAAGATCACGGTGGTCTTGTCGTCGCTGAACAGGGCCGAGTGGTAGAACTGCACCTCCGGCTCGTCCACCTCCCACACGGGATCCAGGGTC
>DASUTZ010000206.1:0-10658 GCA_036374295.1 Actinomycetota bacterium | reverse complement strand
CCCGGCATCCACCACGTCCTCTCCCGGACCTTCAAGGACGTCTTCCCCCGGTACCGGACCATGACCGGCTTCTCGGTCCCCCGGAAGGGGGGCTGGGACTGCCACGGCCTCCCGGTCGAGCTCGAGGTGGAGAAGGAGCTCGGCCTCGGCACGAAGCGCGAGATCGAGGAGATCGGCATCGCGGAGTTCAACCGCCGGTGCCGCGAGTCGGTGAGTCGGTACGTGAAGGATTGGGAGCGGCTCACCGAACGGATCGGGTTCTGGCTCGACCTGTCCGAGGCCTACTGGACGATGGATCCCGACTACGTGCAGAGCGTCTGGTGGTCGCTGAAGGAGCTGCACCGGCGGGGGCTGCTCGCCGAGGACTTCAAGATCGTCCCGTGGTGCCCGCGGTGCGAGACGCCGCTCTCGGACCACGAGGTCTCGATGGGGTACACGCAGGTCACCGACCCCAGCGTCTTCGTCCGGTTCACGGTGACCGGCGGGGACCTCGACGGGGCGCACCTCGTGGGCTGGACCACCACCCCCTGGACCCTGATCTCCAACACCGGCCTTGCCGTGCACCCACAGGCCACCTACGCGGTGGTGGAGCGGGACGGCGAGCGGCTGATCGTGGCCGAGGCGCTTCGCGAGCGCGTGCTGGGCGAGAACGCGGCGGCCGTCCAGTCGCTCCCCGGCGAGCGGCTCATGGGCCTCACCTACGCCCCCCTCTTCGACACGGTAGCCGGCGAAGGCACGCACCGCGTCGTGGGGGCGGACTTCGTCTCGATGGATGACGGGTCGGGGATCGTCCACCTCTCCCCCGCCTTCGGGGCCGAGGACCTCGAGATCGGCCGGCGCGAGGGCTGGCCCGTGGTCAACCTCGTCGACGACCGGGGACGCTTCACGGATGAGGCCCCCGAGCTGGTCCGGGGCCGCTTCATCAAGGAGGCGGACCCGGAGATCACCGCCGACCTCGAGTCGCGCGGGCTGCTGGTCTCCTCGGGAACGCTCGAGCACACCTATCCCCTCTGCTGGCGATGCTCCACGCCGCTGATCTACTACGCCCGGACCTCCTGGTACGTGCTCACGACACGGCGGAAGGCCGACCTCCTGGCGGCCAACGAGAAGGTGGGCTGGTACCCGGAGCACATCAAGCACGGCCGCTACGGGAACTGGCTGGAGAACAACGTGGACTGGGCGCTCTCGCGGGCCCGCTACTGGGGAACCCCCCTCCCCGTGTGGCGCTGCGGGGAGGGCCACGACACGGTCGTCGGCTCGCTCCGGGAGCTCTCGGAGGTCGCGGGGCGGGACGTCACCTCCGTCGACCCTCACCGCCCGGACATCGACGAGGTCGAGATCGCGTGCCCCGAGTGCGGAGGCGAGGCCCGCCGCATCCCAGACGTGATCGACGCCTGGTACGACTCCGGAGCGATGCCCTTCGCCCAATGGGGCTACCACCCCGACCTGGGGAGCGGCGAGGAGATCTTCGAGAGACGCTTCCCCGCGGACTTCATCTGCGAGGCGGTGGATCAGACGCGGGGCTGGTTCTACTCGCTGATGGCCGAGGGGGTGCTGCTCTTCGGCGAGTCGGCCTACCGGAACTGCCTCGTGCTCGGCCTGATCGTGGACAAGGACGGCCGCAAGATGTCCAAGTCCCTGGGGAACGTGATTGATCCCTGGACGATCGTGGACGCGGAGGGAGCCGACGCGCTGCGGTGGTACCTCTTCACGGCGGGCCCGGCCTGGCAGACGCGCCGCATCTTCCCCGAGGCCGTTCGGGAGACCCTGCGGAGGTTCCTCCTTACGCTGTGGAACACGTACTCGTTCTTCGTGACCTACGCCACAATCGACGACGTCGACCCGACGGCCGACCCGCCGCCCCGAACGGAGCGGCCGGTGCTCGACCGGTGGATCCTCTCCCGGCTCCACGCCACGATCCGGGCGTCGCGGGAGGGGCTGGAGGGGTTCGACGCCACCTCGGCGGCCAGGGCGATCGACGCTTTCGTAGACGATCTCTCGAACTGGTACGTGCGCCGGGCACGGCGGCGGTTCTGGGACCCGGCCGGGCCCGACGACGACCGGGACAAGGCCGCGGCCTTCGCCACGCTGTACGAGTGCCTGGCGACGGTGGCCACGCTGCTGGCGCCGTTCACGCCGTTCGTCTCCGAGGAGCTCCACCAGAACCTGGTGCGCGGGACTGAGCCCGGCGCCGCCGAGTCGGTGCACCTCGCCGACTACCCGGAAGCCGATCCCGAGGCGATCGACCCGGCGCTCGAGGAGGCCATGGCGCTGGCCCGGACGGCCGCGTCGCTGGGGCGGGCGGCCCGGACCGAGGCCAAGGCGCGCGTCCGTCAGCCGCTGCGGCGAGCCGTCGTGCACCTGCCGGGCGACGCCGACGCGCTCCGGCCGCTGCTCGATCTCGTCGCGGAGGAGCTCAACGTGAAGGAGGTGGAGCTGACCTCCTCCGAGGAAGAGCTGTCGGGGTGGACGGCCAAGCCGAGCTTCCGCGAGCTGGGCCCTCGTCTAGGCCGGCGAGTCCAGGAGGTGGCCGCCGCCCTGGAGGCGGACGACGGGTCGCTGGCGGGGCGGCTGGCGGCCGGCGAGATCGTAGAGCTCCAGCTGCCCTCGGGCCCGGTCGAGCTGGCCCCCGGCGACGTCGAGCTCAGGCGGCGCACCCGCGAGGGCTGGGGCGTGGCCAGCGACGGTGGCGTGACGGTGGCCCTCGACCTCGACCTCGACGAGACCCTGCGCCTGGAGGGCCTGGCCCGCGAGGTCGTGCGCGCCGTCCAGGACGCCCGGAAGGCCGCCGGGCTCGAGGTGGCCGACCGGATCGATCTGGCTCTTTCGGCCGACGGGGACGTGGGCCGGGCGATCGAAGCGCACGCGGGGTGGATCGAGGGCGAGGTACTCGCGGTGCGGACCATGGCCGCGGACGACCTCGAGAGCGGGCATCGTCAGTCCGCGGAGGTGGAGGGCGAGCCGATCGAGATCGCGCTACGCCGGGCCGGCGGATAGCCGGAGGGCGGCCGGGGGCGCGGCTCCGAGCATCGTCATGAGCCGATCGGGCCACCGGGGATCGTCGAGGCGCAGGAGCCGCCCCCCCGGCCGCCCCGCGACCTCGTCCGCCACCACGATCTCGGCCTCCTCCAGCGCCACCCGATCCACGTCGGGCAGCCCCGTGCCGGGCGGGGCGCCGGGGGCCGCGTAGACGCGGACCGCCTGCGGCTGGGTCCTTCGGATCGGGCCGCCCCAGCGCTCGAGGCCCGCGGGGCCCCACGCCAGGATGGCGGTGAAGTGGAACAGTCGATCCTCGAGCCATGGCTCCCCCGCGCCCAGAGCCACCTCGACGCCGGCCTCCACCAATGGCTCGACCTCCCGGACCTCGACCGCGAGCGCCGTCACCCGCGCGTCGAGCCTACCCCGCGCCATCCTGATCACGGCCTCGCCCGCAGCGGTGCCCAGCCTGCCGGCCACGACCAGCAGCCGCACGGGCGCGAGCACGTCCCGCAGGGCGTGGAGGCGGTGCGGCAGGCGGTCCAGCTCCTCCAGCGGCGGCCGCCCCTCGAGCCGATCGGACCATCGGTCGAGGAACACCTCCCGATTCGCCTCGATCAGGCGGGTGCGGGTGGCCACGTCGCTCGAGACCGTGCCCCCGTGCACGACGCTCGAGCGCGGCTCGAACACGGTCCGGAGCCCGAGCTCGCGCAGCGCGAACGCGAGGTCGAGGTCCTCGACGTAGGCGGGCAGGTACGCCGCGTCGAGCCCTCCGACCCGATGGAACGTCTCCCGGCGCATGACCAGGCACGCCGCGGACCCGTAGTCGATCGCCCTGGCGGATCGGAGGGCGAGGTCCCGCGGATCGCCTCCCGCCCCGATCGCGAAGGTCCAGCCCTGTCGGTCCACGAGCGACCCTGCCTCCTGGACACGCCCGTCCGGCTCCAGGAAGAGAGGCACGACCGCTCCCACCTCGGGCCGCGCCACCGCTTCGAGCAGCGGCGGAAGCCACAGGGGCTGCACCAGAGCGTCGGGGTTGAGGATGCAGATGTGCTCGCCCCTCGCCGCGAGCACGCCCCGGTTCACAGCCGGCGCGAAGCCCACGTTGCGGTCGTGGAGGATCAGGCGCGCCCCGCGGACCCCCTCCCGGAGGCGCTCCGCCGTCCCGTCGGGCGAGTCGTTGTCGACGATCACCACCTCGTACGGAGCGTCCGTATGGTCCCGCACCGCCTCCAGGGCCCGCCGAGGCCAGTCCCACCCGCCGTAGGTCACCATCACGATCGAGACGAGCGGGCGCTCGGCCGCGCGGAGCTCGACGGTCATCCCCGCCCCAGAAGCCTGCGGCCCGCGCGGCCGAGCGCCCGCAGCCACGCCGTGGCCCGCCACGACCGGCTCGTGAGGATCTCCTCGATGCGCCGATCCCGATCGGCCACGTCCCGCTCGAGGTCCCCCACCGTCCCACGCAGCCACGCCACCTCGTCGCGCAGCGCCCGAGCCTCCTCACGCTGGGTAGCCGCCTCGTCCGCGGCGGCCCACCGGCCGAGCGCGAGGAGCCGACCTCGCGCCTCGTAGGCGTCCCGCAGCTCCCCCAGCGCGCGAAGGGCGTCTCCTTCCCCCTCGCCGGCACCCCCGGGGCGGCGGGCCGCGGCTTCCCGCGCCAGCTCCGCGACCCGATCGAAGTGCTTTTCCACGCGATCCTGCAGCGTCGCGAGGACGTCCGGGCGGGGCCCGCGAGCCTCCATCTTCTCGAAGGCGGCCGGGAGATCCTGCGGCGTCCTGGCCACGCTCTCGGGGGCTTCGAGCAGCGCGGCGAACCCTTCCAGCTTCGACTCTCCGCCCCATCCCAGGATCGCGTGGGGGCGTCCGTACGCCGCAGCCGTGATGTTGCCGTGGAGCGACGAGCCCACGAACCCGTCGGCGTGCGCGATCGCCGCCGCCACGTCCTGGAGCCCCGCCTCGGGGAGGAGGATCGTTCGGGCCCCCAGACCTTCCTTCAGCGCCGCGGCGAAGGCGTCGTCCCCGTGGATCGGGCCGGTCGAGACGATGACCACCGTGGGGTCCTCCCGGCCCTCGACGATCCGATCGATCGCCGCCGCGGTCTCGTCGGCCTGCGGGAGCCCAGCCCGATTCCCCTGGGCGATCAGGGTCCACCCCCGCTCCGGATACCAGTCCATCGCCCGAAGGTGTCGCAGCCGCCGCTCGAGCAGGTCCGGCCCCCAGATCCTGGGCAGGAGGAGGATCGGGTCGGGGACCACCTGGGCCTCCAGGCCCAGCGCCTCGAGCCGGGATCGGGAGATCTCGTCCCGGACGGTGATCGTGGGCCGATGCACGAGCGCCCGACGGAGCACCTCCCCATCCTCGGGGTCGAAGGGGATCCCCACCGAGGTCCAGACCACCGGCACCTCCCGCTCGAGGTCGGGGCCGAGCCCCTCGATGAAGAACCGGCTCGGGGCCCGCTCCACCATCTCCTCGGGACTCCTCCCGTAATGAGGAGCGAGGAGCTCGTCCCTGGTGTGGATGATCTCCCCTCCCCCGACTACGACGAGGTCGAGCTCGTCGGCGAGCTCGGCCACGCGCGTGGGGCTCCAGGGGCCGAGGTCCTCGGCGGGCCTCCCCGCGTCGAACCGATTGGGGCGGCCCGCTCCCACCGGGGCGAGCCTGCGCAGGCGGGCTTCCGGCAGCCGCCGCGCCAGCTCCTCCTCGATCACGAGAGGGAAGAGCATGTCGCCGTAGTTCTCGAGATCGAAGGTCCCCCAGATGCCGATCCTGGGCCCTCGCCCCGCCGGGGTATCGCTCGTCTGCACGCCGATCACCCTCCGACCCGCCTCCCGCGGCCGGGTCAGCCAGCACCATACCGCGCGGTGATGGGCGGGCACGGTGCTCCGGTTCGTGCAAGATACCGCCATGCCCCCACCAGTCGACGCTCTCGCCGATGGCACGGGTCGCGTCGAGCGCGTGCTCCAGAGGATGCTGGCCGTTCTGGGAGGCGACCGGGCCGCCTGGCGCGACGCCAATCTCGAGCTCCGCGACGCGATGGTGGATCACGCGGCACGGACGTGCCCCTACTACCGCAACGTCGCGCCGCCCGGGACGCCCTTCTCAGACATCCCCATCCTCACGAAGCAGGTGATCCGGGAGCGCCACGACGATCTCCTCTCGGAGGCGGTTCCCGCCGAGAGGAGGGTCGCCTCGAAGACGTCAGGGAGCACCGACGGCGTGCCGCTCCACTTCATGCGTGACGCGGCGCAGGGGCCGCTCGAGTACGACGCCGGACGACGGTTCCTCCTTGCGCTCGAGGGCATCCCGGCCGACGCCACGATGGTATGGGTCGCGACGCGCCCCGCGCCCTTCCCGGGGGTCTCCACGGACGGGGACCCGCCCGGGCTCATCCCCGTCCCAACGCTGGGCCTCCGCAGGCGCGACGTCCGGCGGCTCTTCCGCCGACTCCGGAAGCTGGACCGCTGGTACCTCTACGGGCACGTCAGCGCCCTCGCCCGGATCGCGGAGATCGCCCGAGGCGGGCGGAGCCTCCGACCGCTGGCCGTCGTCACCACGGCCGAGACTCTCACCCCCGACACTCAGCGGACGATCGAGGATGTCTTCGTCTGCCCCGTGCACTCCTGGTACGGATCGAACGAGTTCAACGGGTTCGTCATGGGAACCGAGCCCGGCGCGCGCCGGTACGTCTACAACCCGTTCCTCGTTCACATCGAGGTCCTGGACGAGCACGGAAACCCCACCGATCCCGGAGCGATGGGCCGCCTCGTCATGACCGACCTCAACAACTACGCGATGCCGTTCCTCCGATACGACACCGGCGACCTGGCCATCGCCGACGATCCGGAAGCGGCGCTGCCCCGCGTCGGGGAGATCCAAGGCCGCTCTTCCGAAGTGCTCGTCCTGGAGGGCGGGGTCCGGCTGACGCCGATCCTCGTCGGTTGGAAGCTCTTCATCGATCACGATCTGGGGAGGCACGTGCGGGCGTGGCAGTGCGCGCAGGTCGACCAGCGGACGGTCGAGCTGCGGATCGTGTGGCGCGACGGCCGCCGAGCGGAGGCGGAGCTGATCTCCGCCATGCGGGAGGTGACCGGCGAGCGCGCCGAGGTGCGGGTGCGGGCGGTCGAGGAGCTCGAGCGGCTGCCCTCGGGGAAGACCTGGGTGCTGCGCCGGATGATCGGCCCTCAGACAGGCGGATCCGACGTCCAAACCCCACACGACGAGTAGAGACGCTTCTCGCGGCCGCGGTCGTCCGGCGCCGCGGGCGATCGACGGTCAGGACCGACCCCGCACCGTCACCCGCACCCGTGTTCGCCGAGCGCGCGGCTGGGGAAGGCCGCTGCGAGCAGCGGATCGCTCGCGTCGTCTCCGGCGCGAGGCCCCATGACGTCCCCGATCGTGAGACGTCGGAGATGCTCGGCGACGTCCTCGAGGGAGGCTCCGTCCCGCAGGAGCCTCGCCTCGTCGATCCAGAGCTCGTTCGGCGCAGCGGCCGTGACCAGGCCCCGGGGATCCTCCCCCGGAGCGAACCGCTCGCCGATCGCCTCCCGAAGTGCGGGGAGACCGAGGATGGTCGCTCCGCTCACCTCGGGGTCGGGCGTCGCCCCGTGATCCGCCGTCAGGGCGAGCACCCAGCCCCCCCGCCCGATCTCCTCGTCGAGGAAGCCGACCAGCCTCCCGAGCTCCTCGTCGAGAGACCGCACGGCCCGCTCCATCTGTGGGCTGTTCATGCTCCACCGATGGCCGATGAGGTCGGGCTGGTTGTAGTTCGTGAAGATCAGGTCCGTGATGGCATCGTCCCCCATGCCTTCCCTCCGAACCATCTGCTGTATCAGGTCCGTCTGCCATGCGGCGTAGGCGGGCGTGGTCGCCAGATCGTCCGGTCGTTCCAGAACCGGCTCTCCCAGCCACCGCCCGTCCAACCTCCCGTCCTCGAGATCGAGATCGCGGATCTTCTGCTCCGGCACATCCACTTCCCCCGCGTAGGGGATCGGGCGGAAGTAGGCGTCGTCGGGCGGCTCGAGGGTCCATCGCCCCATCTCGAAGTCGAGCGTCACCGCAAGGTCTCGATCGCCGCCACGCAGGAAGGATCCATGGCCGAGCAGGCCGAGGTGCCAGGCCTTGAAGGCCACGAGGCCGGCCAGGGGGCGATTGCCCCGCTCCTGGTCCCAGTGATCGGCGAGGGTCCACGCCTCGAGATCGGCGGGGCCCTCCTTCGCGGACTCGACGATGCGACCTCCGGACACGTACTGATGGCCGACTCGTCGGTGAGTGCGAGGCCACGCCCCGGTCCCGATCGTGGCATGGACGGCCCCCGTCGTCGTCGGAGAGGTGCCGACCGTGGCTCGATCGAACCAGACGCCCTGCTCGGAGAGGCGGCGAAGGGCCGGCCACGCGTCCGGATACGACTCCAGCACGTTGACGCCCACGCTGTCCCAGACGACGACAACCGCGACCCGCGGCGACGGCGCCTCATCGTCGATCGCCGCCCGGAGCGTGCGCCCGTCCGGGGCCGAAAAGGTGGAGCCCATCATCGCGGCGAGGGTCGGAGCGATGTCGGCCGTCGTGGCCGGCGCCGGGATCCACCCTCGGGCCGGCACCACGCCCGGTCCGAGGAACAGCAGAGGCACCCGCTGGAGGTAGGGCCACGGGCCCGAGTGGGACAGCCACTCTCCGAAGAAGTGGGGCTCCTCGGGCACGATCTGGAGGTTCCCCGAGCGGGTGGGATCGTGGCCGTTGCGGATACGCTCGAAGTAGCCGGCGGGCAGCCCGCAGGGATCGCCCCCCGGGACATCCCGCGCGGAGGCCGCGTCTTCCGGCAGCCGCCGGTCCTCGGTGCACGCGCTCGACACGAGGACCCAGAGGAGCGCGGCAGCCACGACGCGACGACCGCGCGATCGGCGGCGGCCGGACGACGTCGCCCGGCCGACGGGGTCGATGCGCCCCGGGGGCCCAGAGATCCTCGGAGACCTCTCACTCATCGGCGAGGAGCTTCCGGTCGGCCCCTCCATGGGAGGCGAGCCAGCAGCCGGCACAGCGCATCCGCGAGGGTGACCGCGGCCCGAACCGATCGCCTGCCCGAGAGCCGCTCCAGCTCTCTCGCGCGACGGGATGTCTCCGCCTCGGCCTCGGACGCCCGGGCATCGGCCCGTCGCAGGACCTCCTCGATCTCTCGGCCGACGGCGGCCCTGGCCCCTCGACCCGATTCCTCGGGCGACTCGTCGAGAGCGTCTCGAACCCGACCGCGGAACGCCTCCCAATCGACCTGGGCTCGGGCCGTTCGGGTCGCGAGCGCCGCGAGCTCCGCCAGCCGGTCGCGGTCCCCGAGGAGCTCGAGGACCGCCCCGGCCATCTCTGACACCGACGCCACGGCCACGGCTCCCCCGGAGGAGTCGAGGCCGTGGGCGAACGGGTTCGTCGAAAGGGCGACGGGCACGGTGCCCATCGCTCGAGCCTCCCACTGGATGCGAGAGGTGCCCTCTACCCTCGAAGGAAGGACGAGCACCCTCGCCTCTCCGATCCTCCGAAGGACCTCATCGTGTGGGAGGGTGGGGATGCCTCGGACCCTGTCGCCGAGCTCCCGAGCCACGTCCCGAGCGAGATCGGCCCATCGGTTGTCCTCCAGGTAGACGGCGTCGGTCCTTTTGGGCGGCACCTCTGGGAAGGGTCCGGGCCGTCCCTCGCCCACGAACGAGGTGGGGACCCCGGCCCGCTCGGCCGCCTTCACGATCCCGGGTGAGTGCGTCCACAACGCGAACCCGAACGCGTGCATCGCCCGGAAGCTCTCCGGGCGGGCCACGTCCTCGATCGCCACGGTGAGGGGGTCGGGAGGAGCCCAGGACTCCTCGAAGGACCATCCGAACAGCCCTGGGGGTGCGAGGAGGAGGAGTACTGCCCGGGCCGGAGAGAGAGCGACCCTCCCGTACGCCAGGGGTCGCTCCCAGCCCTCCGGGACGATCACGACGTCATCCGGCGACGGGCGCCTCGGGTCCAAGCCGGTCCGAGGTTCAGCGCCCGCGGCGTCGGCGATCTCGTCGAGCTCCCGACGCACGAGGTCTCCGCGGAGCTCAACCTCCTCGCCGAGGGACGCGATCGCTACGGCCAGCTCGTAGAGGGTTCGCTCACCGCCGTGGATCCACGTGCGCTGGCTGAAGCGGGATCGCGGTAGGCGCCAAGGATCTTCGTCCCCTCCAAGGCTGCAGACCACGTACGGCATCACACCCGCGGCTCTCGGGAGGTCATCGCCTTCCCCTAGTGCCGCTCCCCGCGCCGCATCCTACCCTTCGGTGGGCTTGCACACCCCACAGGATGAGTAGCCGCGCTTCTCCGCGGTCCCCAGGGTGATGCGCTCCGTGTCCCGACGGCCCTTGACGAACCTGCAGTCCGACCGATGGAAAGTCCCGCGCTCGGGGATCGCCATGACGAGCGATCGGGGGGACGGTCGGGAGGCGGCGGGCTTCTTCGCGGCGGGCTTCTTGGCGGCGGGCTTCTTGGCGGCGGGCTTCTTGGCGGCGGGCTTCTTGGCGGCGGGCTTCTTGGCGGCGGGCTTCTTGGCGGCGGGCTTCTTGGCGGCGGGCCGCGATGGGGCGGCCTCGGGCGCCGGCTTCTCCTCGTCGGGCCGCCCGGTCGGCGGCCGCGCGGCGGGGCGCCGCTGGGGCAGGGGCGCGCTCGGCTTGGTCCGTTCG
>DASUTZ010000205.1:0-19652 GCA_036374295.1 Actinomycetota bacterium | reverse complement strand
CGGCGTCTACATCTGCGACGAGTGCATCGATCTCTGCAACGAGATCATCGAGGAGGAGCTGTCGGAGACCTCCGAGATCAAGCTCGAGGAGCTCCCCAAGCCGCGTGAGATCTACGAGTTCCTCAACGACTACGTGATCGGGCAAGACCAGGCCAAGAAGGTCCTGTCCGTCGCCGTCTACAACCACTACAAGCGGGTCCAGGTCGAGGGGGGAGGTGGCGCGGACGATGTCGAGCTCCAGAAGTCCAACATCCTCCTTCTCGGTCCCTCCGGGTGCGGCAAGACCCTCCTGGCCCAGACCCTGGCTCGCATGCTCAACGTCCCGTTCGCCATCGCCGACGCCACGGCGCTCACCGAGGCCGGCTACGTCGGCGAGGACGTGGAGAACATCCTCCTGAAGCTGATCCAGGCTGCCGACTACGACGTGAAGCGAGCGGAGACGGGCATCATCTACATCGACGAGATCGACAAGATCGCGCGCAAGGCCGAGAACCCCTCGATCACGCGCGACGTCTCGGGGGAGGGCGTTCAACAGGCGCTGCTGAAGATCCTCGAGGGCACGACGGCCAGCGTCCCGCCCCAGGGCGGCCGCAAGCATCCCCACCAGGAGTTCATCCAGATCGACACCACCAAGATCCTCTTCATCTGCGGCGGCTCGTTCGCCGGGCTGGAGAAAATCATCGAGTCGAGGATCGGACGGAAGGGCATCGGGTTCGGGGCCGACGTCCGCTCCAGCGAGGAGAAGGACGTGGGCGAGTCGCTCGCCCTCGGCCTCCCCGAGGACCTCTTGAAGTACGGCCTGATCCCCGAGTTCGTGGGCCGCCTGCCGGTCATCACCCACGTTCACCAGCTCGACAAGGATGCCCTGATCGACATCCTCACCAAGCCCAAGAACGCCCTCGTCCGCCAGTACCACAAGTTCTTCGAGTTCGACGGCGTCGAACTCGACTTCACCCCCGGGGCCCTCGAGGCCATCGCCGAACAGTCGATCCGTCGGCAGACGGGCGCCCGCGGCCTCCGGGCCATCATGGAGGAGGTCCTCCTGAACGTGATGTACGACCTCCCCGGGCGCAGCGACGTGGACCGGTGCGTGATCGACGAGCAGGTCGTCATGGAGGGCGTCAACCCCACCCTGGTTCCCATGGACCAGGAGCCGGAGCGCAAGGAGCGCTCCGCCTAGCGAGCTCTACCAGCGCAGGTCCTGGGTCAGCAGCTGCTCGATCACCTCGGCGGGCTGCGGGGACGCGAAGAGATAGCCCTGGGCCAGGTCGCATCCCATCTCCCGCAGCCGGGCCAGCTGCTCGGGCGTCTCCACACCCTCTGCGATCGAGGTGAGGTCCATCGCCCGTGCCAGGCCGATCACGGCCTCCGCGATCGCGGTGTCCTCCTTGCTCTGTCCCAGGCCCTGCACGAACGTCCGGTCGATCTTCAGCATGTCCACCGGGAGCCGCTTGAGGTAGGCGAGCGACGAGAACCCCTTCCCGAAGTCGTCGATCCCCACGCGCAGGCCGAGCTCCTTCAGCGCACGGAGGTTGCCGACCGCCGCGCCGGTGTCCTCCAGAAGGACCCCCTCCGTCACTTCGACGCAGAGCGTCGCCGGGTCGGCGCCGGTCTGAGCGAGCACCTTCTCGGTCATGTCCGGCAGGTCGGGCTGGGCCAGCTGGCGAGGCGACATGTTGACCCAGGTCGCGAGCTCCGTCCCGGCGACCGAGGCCCAGCGCTTGGACTGGAGGCACGCCTGCTCCAGGATCCAGGCCCCCAGCGGCACGATGAGCCCGGTCTGCTCGGCCAGGGGGATGAACTCCGAGGGGGTGACCAGGCCGCTGTCGGGCTGCTGCCATCGCACCAGGACCTCGACCCCGACGATCGTGCCGCCCTGAAGATCGATCTGCGGCTGGTAGAAGACCCTGAACTCGTCTTCCTCGATCGCGCGAGCCAGGTCGCTCTCCGTCCGGAAGCGCTGCGCGGCCTCCTCCCGCCGGTCCCTGTCGAAGATCTCGGTGCGGGCGCGCCCGGCCTCCTTGGCCTCGCGGACGGCGAGGGTGGCGTCGCGGAGGAGGGTCTCCGGACGGTCGGTGGTCTCATCGGTGAGCGCGACGCCGATGCTGACCCCGACGTCGACGCCCAGCTCGTCGATCATCGCCCTGCCCTCGACGGCCCGGCGGAGGCGGTCGGCGACCCCCTGCGCGTCCTCGGCGTCGCTGAGCTCCTCGCAGAGGATGCCGAAGGTGTCGCTCTCGAGTCGCCCCACCGTGTCGGAGCCGCGGATCGACTCGCCGAGCCGCTCGGCGACGTGGGCCAGAACACGGTCGCCCACCTCGTGCCCGTTCTGCTCGTTCACCTGGGCGAAGTGATCGAGGTCCATGATCATCACGGCCACCGTCCCGGGGTTCCGGTCGAGTCGCTGCAGCGCCCTGGAGAGCCGGTCGAGGAACAGCGCCCGGTTGGGGAGCCCCGTCAGGGAGTCGTGGAGGGCCTGGTGCGCGAGCCGCTCCTGGAGGCCGCGGCGCTCCGTGTAGTCCACGACCTGCCAGAGGAACCGGTCGTCCCCGTCGTCCCCCTCGCGGACCGCGGTCAGCGTCACGTGCACGTGCGAGGACTCCCCGTCCTCGTGGGCGAACCGCAACTCGGTCTGCGCGACGCCCCCTTCGCTCTCTCGAGCCTCCGCGAGCAGTCGCTCGATCGCGTCCTGCTCGTCGGCGTGCAGCAGGTCCTGCAGGGAGATGCCGGTGAGGTCCTCGGGCGAGCGCCTCATCATCGCGGCGAGCGCCCGGTTGACCTCGCGGAGCTTCCCGTCCCCGTCGCTCCAGGCCACCCCGGTCGTCGACACCTGGAAGAGGTGGTCCGCGTGCCCGGCTGCGGTCTCTCGACGCGACTCGACCTGCGCCAGGCGGGCCTCGAGGGCCTCCTTCTCGGCCTCCAGCCCTTCCTTCTCCGCCTCGAGAGAGGCTCGCTCCTCGCTCAACGAAGCCTTGAGGGCCTGGAGGGTCTCCCGCTCGGTCTCCACGAGCTCTCGCTGAGCCTCCACCTCGGCGGCCCGCTCCTCCTGCTCGCCGGCGGAGCGCTCCAGCTCCTCGACGCGGGCCCTCAGCGCGTCCCGCTCCGCCTCGACGTTCGCTCGCCGCTTCTCGAGCTCGGCCTTCGCCTCGTCCAGCTCGGAGCGGTCGTGCTCGAGCTTGGCGCGATGGGCGTCGATCGAGGCCCGCTCCTCCTCCAGCGTCGACCGGAGGTCCTCCAGCGCCTTCCGCTGCTCGTCGTGGGTCCCTGCCTTCTCGAGCATCGACCGTCGCTCGGCGTCCAGCGTGCCGATCCGCTCCTCGAGCGTCTTCTCGCGCTGCTCGATCAGGCGGGCCTGGCCCTCGAGAGCCTCGCGCTGCTCCTCCATCGCCCGCTCGCGTGACTCGATCTCCGTCGCGCGCTCCTCGAGCTGCCGCCCGAGCTCCTCCGCCTTCTGCGTGCGCTCCTCGAGCTCCTTCCCGCGCCGCTCGATCGCGGCCTCGCCCGCCTCGCTGCGGCTCGCCAGGGCCTTGGCGTGCTCGCGCTCCAGCGTCCGGAGCCGCTCCTCCGTCCTGCGGAGCGACTCGCGCGTGGTCCACTCGTCGGTGACGTTGCGAGCGCTCCAGAAGAGGTGCGTCGAGGCCCCCTCGCCATCGAAGATCGGCGTGATGGCCGCGTCGAGGACCACGTCCGAGTCCCCCACGCGGAGATGCTCCTGATACCGGATCGGGCCCTTCCGTTCGGTCGCCTCCTGGCACCGGCGTCCGAACCTCGAGAGGATCTCGGGGGGGAGGATCTGCTCGATCGTGAGCCCCTGCAGGGCCGCGAGGCTCGGGGCGGTCGGGAAGGAGCTGATGGCCGTCTGACAGCGGAGGTAGCCATCGGCGCTGACCTGCAGCATGAGGATGACGTCGGGCGTCTCCTGGAAGACGCGCACGATCAAGCCGCCCGCAACGGCGGGCGGCGCGGGGGCTCCGGGAGCGGCGCCCCCGGGCCCGGGTCCCTCGCGCTGCACCATCCTCAGCCTTTCCTTGGGACGACTCCCTCACGGGAGCCTCCGTCTCTCTATCGGCCGTTCGGGGGACCGAGTGAAGCGCCCGTGATCGGGCGGCCGGAAGGGGCCGCGGTACACTCGCGGCCATGACCATGGCATCGGCCTACGAGCCATCCGAGGTCGAGTCGCGTCTGTACGCGGAGTGGATCGAGCGAGGGTACTTCCGCGCCGAGCCGACCGACGAGCGCGAGCCCTTCTGCATCGTGCTGCCGCCCCCGAACGTGACGGGGGCCCTCCACATCGGGCACGCGCTCGATCACACGATCCAGGACGCCCTGATCCGCCGTCGCCGCATGCAGGGGTACGAGGCGCTCTGGCTGCCGGGCACCGATCACGCGGGGATCGGGACCGAGGTCCTCGTCGGCCGACGCCTGCTTGAGGAGGGCATCGACAAGCAGGCGATCGGGCGTGAGGCCTTCATCGAACGGGTGTGGGAGTGGCGGGAGCGCTACGGGGGCCGGATCGTCGAGCAGATGAAGGCCCTCGGCAGCTCGTGCGACTGGGACCGGCTGCGCTTCACGATGGACGAGGGTCTCCAGCACGCCGTGCGCGTGGCGTTCGTGCGCCTGTACGAGGACGGGCTGATCTACCGTGGCGAGCGGATCATCAACTGGTGCCCCACGGATCAGACGGCGCTCTCCGACTCCGAGGTGGAGCACGAGGAGGTGGAGGGAGAGCTCATCACGTTCCGGTACCCCATGGCCGACGGCGAGGGCCACATCGAGGTGGCCACGACCCGGATCGAGACGATGCTGGGGGATACCGGGATCGCGGTCCACCCGGACGACGAGCGGTACCGGGACCTAATCGGCCGGTCGGTGCGGCACCCGGTGGACGGGCGGGAGCTCCCTGTCGTCGCCGACGAGGCGGTCGACCCGTCCTTCGGCACCGGCGCCGTCAAGGTCACGCCCGCGCACGACCCCAACGACTTCGAGATCGCCGAGCGGACGGGGCTGGAGGCCCGGAACATCCTCACGTCCGAGGCCAGGCTCAACGACGTCGTGCCCGAGGCCTTCCGAGGCCTGGACCGGTACGAGGCGCGGCGGGCCGTTCGGGACCGGATCGACGAGATGGGTCTCCTGGTGCGAGAGGAGCGGCCGTACGTCCACTCCGTGGGCCACTGCTACCGATGCCGGACCGAGATCGAGCCCTGGCTGTCGGGGGAGCAGTGGTTCGTGAAGGTCGACCCGCTGAAGGGCCCCGCGATGGAGGCGGCTGAGTCGGGGCGCCTCGCCTTCTCGCCGCCCCGCTGGAAGGACCGATACCTGGAGTGGCTGGAGGGCCTGCGGGACTGGAACATCTCTCGCCAGCTCTGGTGGGGCCACCGGATCCCCGTCTGGTACTGCTCGAACGGGCACGAGTTTGCCTCGATCGAGGATCCGGAGGCCTGCGCCGAGTGCGGGAGCGCCGAGATCGAGCAGGACCCCGACGTCCTCGATACGTGGTTCTCGTCCCAGCTCTGGCCGTTCTCCACGTTGGGATGGCCCGAGGAGACAGAGGATCTCCGCTACTTCTATCCCACCTCGGTCCTCGTGACCGGCTACGAGATCCTCTACCTCTGGGTGGCCCGGATGGTGATGTCGGGGCTGCGGCTGACCGGCGACCTGCCCTTCCACACCGTCGCGATCCACGGGCTGGTCCGAGATGCTCAGGGCCGCAAGATGTCCAAGTCGCTGGGGAACGTGATCGATCCCCTCGACATGATCGAGCGGTACGGCGCCGACGCGCTTCGCTTCGCGCTGTCGCGGATGGCCTCGCCCGAGCAGCAGAACCTGCCTCTCTCCGAAGACCAGATCGAAGCCGGGAAGCACTTCGCCAACAAGCTCTGGAACGCCGCGCGCCTCGTCCGAGCGAACCTCGACGGCGGTGATCTCCCGCCGCCGTCGCCCGAGCGCCTCACCGTGACCGACCGGTGGCTGCTCTCCCGGGCCGAGGCGTGCCGCGCGGAGGTTGACGCCGCGATGGAGACGTACCGGTTCGCCGACGCGGCCCAGGCCCTCTACCGGTTCCTCTGGTCCGAGTACTGCGACTGGGGCCTGGAGATGGCGAAGCCGCGGTTCTACGAGGGATCCGAGGAGGGTCGGCGCGACGCCGCCACGGTCCTGGCATGGGTCCTCGAGCGAAGCCTGCGCCTCCTCCACCCGATCATGCCTTTCGTCACCGAGGAGATCCGTCGGCGCTTCGTCCCGGACGGGTCGATCATGGTCGCCCCGTGGCCCGAGCCCATGCCCGCTCATCGCGACGAGGAGGCTGAGGGTCGAGTGGGCTTCGCCATGGATCTCGTCACGGCCGTCCGCCGGTTCCGCAGCGATCACCGGGTGCCGCCATCGATCGAGCTCGATGTGAGGGTGGAGGGCGACGGCGCCCAGCGAGAGATCCTGGGCACGCTGTCCGAGGAGGTGCGGAGGCTGGCCCGGGTCGGCTCCATCGTCATGACCGGGGAGGCTTCCTCTCCCTCGGCCTCGGCGCGCCTCCACGTGCAGGGAGCCGAGGTGTTCATCCCGCTGGAGGGGGTCCTCGATCCCGAGGCTGAGTGCGATCGCCTTCGAGGTCGGATCGAGGCGCTGGGAGAGGAAGCCGGGAAGGCTGAGCGGAAGCTGGCCAACGAGGGCTTCGTGACGAAGGCCCCGGCCGAGGTCGTGAAGGAGCAGCGGCGGAGGCTCAGCCGGCTCAAGGAGGAGGAGGCGGCACTCCGCGAGCAGCTCGACGAGCTGGGCTGCGACTGACGTGCGCTTCGAGGATGCCGTCGCCGACCTAGAGGCGCGGGGCGAGGGGAGGATGATCCCCACCCTTGACCGGATCCGCGCCGTGGTCCAGCTGATGGGCGACCCCCAGCTCGCCTACCCGACGGTCCACGTGGCCGGCACGAACGGGAAGACGACGACCACGCGTCTCGTCGAGCGGCTGCTCTGCGCCCACGGCGTCTCCGCGGGGGCGCTGACCTCCCCGCACCTCCACACCGTTCGGGAGCGCCTCACCCTCTGCGGGGACCCGATCGGGGAGGGGGAGTTCGCGGAGACGTACGCCCACCTCCGGCTCTTCCTGGAGGAGGTGGATCGGGAGGGCGAGCGGATCACGTACTTCGAGACGCTGGCCGCTCTCGCCGCCCTGTGGTTCGCCGACAAGCCCGTCGACGTCGGGGTGTTCGAGGTAGGGATGGGCGGCTCCTGGGACGCGACGAACGTGATCCGGTCGGAGGTGGCGGTGATCACGCCGATCGGGCTCGACCATCCCGAGCTGGGCGGCACCGTCGAGGAGGTTGCGGCGGAGAAGGCCGGGGTCCTGAAGGAGGGCACGCGGGCGGTGGTGCGGGAGCAGCGGCCCGAAGCTCGGAAGGTCCTGGAGGCCCGTGCCGCCGAGGTGGGCGCCATACTGCTCCACGAGGGCGACGGCTTCACGGTCCCGGTGCGGGACCTGGCCGTCGGGGGCCAGCGCCTCGCGGTCCGCGGGCTGCGCGGCGAGTACAGGGGCCTCTCCCTGCCTCTCCACGGCGAGCATGCCGCCCGCAACGCTGCCGCGGCCGTGGCCGCGGTCGAGCTCACGCTCGACCGGGAGCTTGGGGCGGACGCGGTCCGCGAGGCGCTGGCCGGCGCGAGCTCCCCGGGGCGCCTCGAGGTGGTGGCTCGCCACCCCCTCGTGGTCCTCGACGGGGCGCACAACCCCGATGGGGCCGCGGCGCTGGCGGCGGCGCTGGGGGAGGCCTTCATCTGGGAGCACCTCTACCTCGTGCTGGCGGTGCTGGAGACGAAGGACGCGGCCGGGATCGCCTCGGTGCTCGCCTCGCGGACGACGTCGGCCTTCGTCGCCGCGTCGAGCCACCCGCGGGCGATGGACGCCGACCGTCTCACGGCCGTCGCCGAGCGGGCGGGGATCCCCGCGATGCCGCACCCGACCGTGGCCGCCGCGCTCGACGCGGCGACGAAGGCCGCGGGCCCCGACGACCTGATCCTCGTGACCGGCTCTCTGTACACTGTCGCGGATGTCCGCCCCCGCTACGTGAAAGGCTGAGATGACGACGCAGGAGACGCTCGTGATTGCGAAGCCCGACGCCGTCCGGCGCCGGCTCGTGGGGGAGATCCTGCGTCGCATCGAGGATCGCGGCCTCCGCATCACGGGCCTTCGGATGATGCGCATCGACCAGGACCTCGCCGACCGCCACTACGAGGAGCATCGCGACAAGCCGTTCTTCGGAGAGCTCGTCGAGTTCATCACGTCGGGCCCGGTGGTGGTGGCGAGGATCGAGGGCGAGGACGCCGTGGCGGCGGTGCGCGAGCTGATGGGACCCACCGATCCCAAGGACGCGCCCTCCGGCACGATCCGGGGCGACTACGGCGAGGTCATCACCGAGAACCTCGTCCACGGCAGCGACTCTCCCGAGAGCGCGAAGCGCGAGCTCGGCCTCTTCTTCGGCTGATCAGGTCCCACCTTTCGCCGGGACCGCCCCTATAATCGCGCCCACGGGGGAGGGGCACCGGATGGAGAGGTTCGCATGGCCATCTCGGTTGCTCCGAAGGCACGGGTCGGCGCCCGCCTGAAGGAGGCACGAGCGCGGCGCGGCGTGTCCGTCGAGGACGCCGCGCTTCACACGAGGATCAAGCCCAGGTTCCTGCGCGCCCTGGAGGCGGACGCCCCGCCCTCGGCCTTCCGCGCACCCGTGTACGCGAGGGCCTTCCTCCGGGAGTACGCGGGGTTCCTGGGACTGGACCCCGAATCCCTCGTCGCCGACTACGCCTCCGTGCACGGGATCGGCGACGGCCAGTCGATCCGGCTCCCACGGCCCGTCGAGCGACGATCGCACAAGAAGCTGATCGCCACGCTCCTGTGGATCGCGTCGCTGGGCGCGATGGGAGCGCTGGTGGTGGTCTCCGCGCGGAGCGTGGAGCGATCCATCCCGCCCGTGACCCTCCCGGCGGAGACTTCGCCCCCGGCCGCCGAGGCCGCCGCCCCGGCGGGCGGGGAGAACGAGATCGTCCTCCGGCTCCGGGTGAAGGACGCGAGGACCTGGATCCGCGTGCGGGTCGACGGGGAGCTGGCCGAGGACGGACGGCGGAAGCCGGGGTTCGTGAAGACGTTCCGGGCCGACCGCCGGATCCGCCTCGAGCTGGCGAACGCCGGCGCGGTGAGGCTCAGGCTGGGCGGCGAGCCCCTGGGAGCCCCGGGTGCCGAGGGCGTCACCTATCGGGCGACGTTCGTCCTGGTGGACGGCGAGGTACAGGTCCGCAGGCCCTGATCAGATCCGTCGGAGTGCGAGGACGGCGTTCTGACCCCCGAACCCGAACGCGTTCGAGAGCGCCAGCCTGACGTCCGTCTCGCGCTTCTCGTTCGGCACGTAGTCGAGGTCGCACTCCGGGTCGGGCGTCTCGTAGTTGACCGTGGGAGGGATCACGCCGTCGCGCACGGCCAGCGCGGCCACGGCGGCCTCGGCGGCACCGGTCGCGCCCACCATGTGCCCCGTCATCGACTTCGTGGACGAGACCGCGACCTCATATGCGTAGTCGCCGAACGCCTTCTTGATGGCCCGAGTCTCCGCGGCGTCGTTCAGGGGGGTTGAGGTGCCGTGGGCGTTGATGTAGTCGACCGCCTCTGCCGGCTCCCCGGCGTCGGTCAGCGCCATCTGCATCGCGATCACGGCGCCCGACCCCTGGGGCTCGGGCTGGGTGATGTGGAACGCGTCTGCCGAGGTCCCGTAACCCGCGACCTCCGCGTAGATCGTCGCGCCTCGGGTCCGGGCCCGCTCCTCCTCCTCGAGGACCAGCACGCAGGCCGCCTCCGAGATCACGAAGCCGTCCCGGTCGGCGTCGAAGGGGCGGGACGCGCGCTCGGGATCGGCGTTCCTGGAGAGCGCCTGCATCTGGGCGAACGCGGCCAGCGAGAGCGGGGTGATCCCCGCCTCCGTGCCTCCGGCCAGGGCCAGGTCGGCCATGCCGTGCTTGATGTAGCGGTACCCCTCGCCGACGCCGTGGGCCCCCGCCGCGCAGGCGGTGGTGATGCATGCGTTCGGTCCCGTGAACCCGAACTCCATCGCCACGGTTCCCGTGGCGGCGTTGGCCATCATCGCGGGCACCGTGAAGGCCGATACCCTCCCGGGCCCCCGATCGTTCATGATCTTGATCTGCTCCTCCATGTAGCGGAGGCCGCCCACGCCCGTGGAGACCACAACGGCCGCGCGCTCCGGGTCGATCTGAGGCCGGCCGGCGTCCTCCCACGCCAGCTTGGCCGCGGCCACGGCGAGATGCACCGCCCGATCGGTGCGCTTGGCGGCCTTGCGGTCCATCCAGTCGGCGGCATCGAAGCCCTCGACCTCCCCGCCGATCCGCACGGGGTGCTCCGAGGCGTCGAAGAGGGTGATCTCGCCGATGCCCGATCGTCCCGAGGCGAGTGCGTCCCAGAACGCCTCGCGCCCGGTTCCGACCGGGGTGACCGGGCCGATCCCGGTGACGACGACCTTCCGCTCGGTCACCTAGGCGGACACCCCCAGCTTGGACGCGGCGAGGTCGACCGCCTCCTTCACGGTCTTGACGCCCTCCATCTCCTCCTCGGGGATCTCGATGCCGAACTCCTCCTCGAGCGCGAGCACGGCCTCCACGAGGTCGAGGGAATCCGCGTCGAGGTCGTCCTCGAAACTGGCCTCCAGCGTGACCTCGTCCGGGTCCCGGGCCAGCTGCTCGGCCAGCACCTTGCGGACGCGCTCCTCGATCTCCTTCCTCTCCATCCCTTCCTCCTTGGTCCAGTTCCCGACAACCCTACGCGGTCATACCCCCGTCGACAGGGAGCACCGCTCCAGTTACGTAGGAGGCTTCCTCGCTGGCGAGAAAGCCGATCGCGGCGGCGATCTCCTCGGGGCGCCCCGGCCTCCCGGTCGCGATCAGCCCCATCATCCGCTCGCGGGCCGCCTCGGTCATCTCGGCCACGATCGCGGTCTCGACGTAGCCGGGCGCAACGGCATTCACCGTGATCCCGCGCGCGCCCACCTCCCGGGAGAGCGAGCGGGTCAGGCCCAGCACCCCGGCCTTGGAGGCGCTGTAGGAGGCCTGGCCCGGGTTGCCCCGCAGGCCCGCGGCGGAGGAGACGAGGATCACCCGTCCCCACCGGGCGAGCTGCATGCCCCGGAGAGCCTCCCGCACGCAGAGGAACACCCCTGTGAGGTTGACGTCGAGCGTCCTCTGCCACTGCTCCAGCGGGTACTTCACCGTGGGTCCGTCGCGGCGGACGCCGGCGTTGGCCACGAGGACGAGCGGGGCCCCGCGCCACTCCTTGACCTCGGCGAAAAGGTTCCGTACCTGGGCCTCGTCGGCGACGTCGGCCCCGAAGGCCTGGGCCGCGCCGCCGCGCTCCTCGATCAACTCGGCCGTCTCCTTGGCCCCCGCGTCGTTGGTGGCGTAGGCGCACGCCACGGCCATACCCCGACCCGCGAGCTCGAGCGCGGCGGCGCGGCCCAGGCCGCCCCCCGCGCCGGTCACGAGGGCGATGCGCCCACTCACGCCGGCGGCTCCGCGGTCCACCGGATCAGGTTCGCTCCCCAGGCCAGGCCCGCCCCGAAGGCGGCTGTCAGCACCAGGTCGCCGGGCGACAGCCTGCCCTCGCGCCACGCGTGGTCGAGGGCGATCGGGACGGAGGCGGCGGAGGTGTTCCCCACCTCCTCCAGGTCGATGTAGACGCGCTCGGGCGGGACGGAGAGGCGCTCGGCCACTGCGCGGATGATACGGGCGTTGGCTTGGTGGGGGACGAGCATCGTGACGTCGTCGAGGGCGAGGCCGGCCTTCTCGAGCAGCCGCCTCGCGGCGTCGGACATCCCCCGCACGGCCCGCTTGAACACCTCGCGCCCGTCGGCCATCCGCACATAGTGCTCGCCGCGGGCGAGCGTCTCGGACGAGGTGGGCGAGGCCGACCCTCCGGAGGGAACCTCGAGCATGTGGGCGTGGCGACCGTCGTTCTCGAGGACCGAGCCGATGATCCCCGGCTCGTCCCCGGGGACGAGCACCGCGGCGCCGGCGCCGTCGCCGAAGAGAACGCAGGTCGTGCGATCCTCCAGGTTGAGGATCGGCGAGAGCACCTCGACGCCGACGACGAGCACCGTCTCGGCCCCGCCGGTGACGATCTGTCCCCTCGCCATCTCGGTGGCGTAGATGAACCCCGCGCAGGCGGCGGCGAGGTCGAAGGCCGCCCCGTAGATCCCCAGCTCCGCCTGGAGGAACGAGGCGGTCGAGGGGAGGGGCTGGTCGCCGGTGAAGGTGGCGGAGATCGTGAGGTCCACGGCGCCCGGATCCACCCCCGCCGCCTCGAGCGCCTTCCTCGCGGCCTGCGCGCCCAGCATCGAGGCCGTCTCGCCCTCGGCCACGAATCGCCTCGCTCCGATCCCCGTCCTGGCGCGGATCCACTCGTCCGAGGTGTCCACGCCCATCGCGGCGAGGTCGTCGTTCGTCACGACCCGCTCGGGGAGGGCGGAGCCGAGCCCGGCGATCTGGGCGTGCCGTCCGGTCACGAGCCCTCCGTCGCCGGCTCGATGGCGAGGATCGCCTGCCCCGGCACGAGCGGCTCGCCCTCGATCCCGACAACCGAGGAGACCACCCCGCCCACGGGGGCCCGCAGGATCACCTCTTCGGATCCCTGCTGGACGCGGGCCACGGGCTGCCCGGCCTCCACGAGCTCGCGCCCGCCCGCGAAGCGGCGCGGGGGACAGTAGCGGAGCCGGCCCGCGCCGGGGCTCACGAGCACCCGGAGCGTGGTCGGCGTGTGGCCGTAGGGCTCGAAGGTGACGGTCATCGGACTCCTTCTTCGTCGAGGAACGCTCGCGCCTCCGCGGGGCTTCCCACCGGGACGGCGCGAGAGCCGGGGACGCAGCGCTTCACCAGCTTGGACAGGACGTCGCCGGGGCCCGCCTCCACGAAGAGCTCGATCCCGGCGTCCGCCATCGCGCGGATGGAGCGCTCCCACTTCACCGGGGACACCAGATGACGGGAGAGCAGGTCGCGGAGGGCGGACGGCTGTGAGGTGGGGCGCCCGCTCGCGTTCGGTACCACGGGGAACCGGGGCTCCGAGAAATCGAGCTTGGCGACCGCCCGCCGGACGCGGGCGAGGGCGGGCTCCATCAGCTTCGAGTGGAAGGCCCCCGCGACCTTCAGCCTCACCGTGCGGACCTTGCGGCTGCGGGCCAGCTCCTCGGCCCGCTCGATCGCGGAGATCGACCCCGAGAGGACGGTCTGCTTGGGGCTGTTCTCGTTGGCCACGGTCAGGACGTCGCCCCGTCCGGCGGTGGCCACGATCTCGGCGGCCTCCTGGGGAGAGACGCCGACCAGGGCCGTCATCCCGCCGGGGGAGGCGTCGGAGGCCTCCTGCATCGCGCGTCCCCGCTCGACCACCGCGGTGAGCGCCTGGTCGACCGGGACGGCGCCCGCCGCCGCCAGCGCCACGAACTCGCCGAGGGAGTGTCCGGCGGTCATGGCGAAGGTCGCGCCCTCGGCCTCGAGGACCCGGAACGCGGCCAGATCGCAGGCGAACATCGCCGGCTGGACGACGTCGGTCAGCCCCAGCTTCTCCTCGTCGCCCGCCACCGCCACGACGTCGTACCCCAGGACGTCGGAGGCTTCGGTGAGGGTCTCCTTGCCCCTGGGGTGGTCGGTCCAGGGCTCGGCCATCCCGGCGTACTGGGACCCTTGGCCCGGGAACAGCACGGCGATCCTCATGACACCTCCCTCGGAGATTTGGGTGGGCGACCCGCTTCTCAGACTCGACGCAGGGTGCCACGGTTACCCGGCTCGCGCAACTTAACGGCCGGTAGGTTTCCGCAGGTCAGACATACTACTCGGTAGGTTGAGTGGAGGCCGGGACCGCCCCACCCGTCGCCACACCGCGAAGGCCAGCGCGTTGGCACCGTTTCGTTGTACCCTTCGCGACGGTTGCGCACAAACGGACCCGGTTGGACGCGGCCGCGTCGTTGCATTACGGTATGGAGTCCTGTAGACAGAGGCCATCCGGCCTCGAGCTTCCCCGGGAAGGTGAGATTGACACAGAACGGTGAGCCACAGCGGACCGAGCGGCTCTCCCGCGACCGCCGGCCGGAGGGCATCACCGGGCTCCTCGGTCGGGACATGGCCGTGGACCTCGGCACCGCCAACACCCTGGTCTACGTCCGCGGGCGGGGCATCGTCCTGAACGAGCCCTCCGTGGTCGCGATCAACACGATGACGAAGCAGGTCCTGGCCGTGGGGGCCGAGGCGAAGCGGATGATCGGCCGGACCCCGTCCCACATCCAGGCCGTCCGCCCGCTGAAGGACGGCGTGATCGCCGACTTCGACATCACCGAGAAGATGCTGCGGTACTTCATCCAGAAGGTGCACACGCGGCGGTTCCTGGCCAAGCCCCGCGTCGTGGTCTGCGTCCCGAGCGGCATCACCGGGGTGGAGCAGCGTGCGGTCGAGGAGGCGACGATCTCGGCCGGCGCCCGCGCCGCGTACATCATCGAGGAGCCGATGGCCGCCGCGATCGGCGCCGGGCTCCCGGTCCACGAGCCGACGGGCAACATGGTCGTGGACATCGGGGGCGGCACCACCGAGGTCGCCATCATCTCGCTGGGCGGCATCGTCACCGCCACCTCCGTCCGCGTGGGCGGTGACGAGCTGGACGAGGCGATCATCCAGTACGTGAAGAAGGAGTACTCGCTCGTGCTCGGCGAGCGGACGGCTGAGGCGATCAAGATGGCGATCGGGTCGGCCTTCCCCATGCCCGACGAGATGATCGCCGAGATCAAGGGCCGTGACCTCGTCAGCGGGCTGCCCAAGACGATCCACGTCTCGGCAGAGGAGATCCGCAAGGGCCTCGAGGAGCCGGTCAACGCCGTGGTGGACGCGATCAAGAACACGCTCGACCGCTGCCCACCCGAGCTGGCCGCCGACATCATGGACCAGGGGATCGTCCTGACGGGCGGCGGAGCTCTCCTCAAGGGCCTCGACGAGCGGCTGAAGCACGAGACCGGGATGCCGATCCACGTGGCTGAGAACCCGCTGGCGTGCGTGGTGATGGGGTCCGGGAAGTGCCTGGAGGAGTTCGAGGCACTGAAGCAGGTCCTCGCATCCTCGACGCGACGCTAGCAACCCGCAGGGCTAGACTCCCAGCGTATGGCGATCTACAGGCGCGAGCGGAGCACCCGTCTGCTCGTGGTGGCGCTGGTCGTGACGAGCCTCGTCATCATCACGCTGGACTTCCGCGGCGGCCAGCGGGGACCGCTGGCCGCCGCGGGAAGGATCTCCCTCGCCATCATCAGCCCGCTCCAGGACGGCATCGCCAAGGTCTTTCGTCCGATCGGGAGCTTCTTCAGCAACCTCGCCTCGCTGGGCTCCCTCCGGGCCGAGAACGAGCGGCTCCAGGCCGAGCTGGCGGAGCTCCAGGCCGTGCGGGTCCGGTTTCTCGAGTACGAGCGGCGGATCAAGCAGCTCACCGCGCTCCTGGAGTTCAGAGAGACGCAGGAGGTCGAGACGATCGGGGCCACCGTGATCAGCGAGGTTCCCTCGAACTTCGAGGCCTCCGTGACGATCGACCGGGGCTCGGCCGACGGGGTGGAGCTCGACATGCCCGTGGTCGCCGCCGAGGGCCTCGTGGGACGGGTGGTGTCGGTCTCCAAGCGCTGGTCCAAGGTCCTCCTGCTGATCGACGTGGATCACGCGGTCCACGCGCGGCTCGCCTCCACCGGCGAGACGGGGATCCTCCGGGGGCAGCGGGAGCGGGACCTGAGGTTCGATCTGATCGACCCGGGGACCCCGGTCGAGGCGGGTGAGCCCGTCGTGACCTCGGGTCAGGACGGCGTCTATCCGCCCGGCATCGAGATCGGGTCCGTCTCGCACGTCGCGCCGAACGAGTCGGCCCTGCAGGAGCAGATCCTCGTGCGCCCATACGTCGACGTGTCCCGGCTGTCGGACGTGCTGGTCGTCCTCTCCGGCGGCGTGGTCGAGGGCAGTCAGCGGTAGGCGGACCGGGGACATGGAGGGGGATAGACTGACTCTCCGTGCGACGCGGACTCGCTTGGGCCGTCGTGGTCGTCACGGCCCTGCTGCTGCAATCCACCGTCTTCGCCCAGGTGAAGCTCGCAGGAGCGAAGCCGGAGCTGATGTTCCTCATCACGATCGTGATGGCGATGCTCGAGGGGCCGTCGGTGGGCGCCATCACGGGGTTCACGGCGGGGATGGGGCAGGACTTCCTCCTCGATCAGCCCAAGGGCATCACGGCCCTGACGCTCACGCTCGTGGGCTACGCGGTGGGGCAGGTGCGTCAGTACATCGTCACGCCCGGCCCTCTCACCCCCGTGCTGCTGGTGGGCGGGTTCACGGCGATCGGCGTGCTCTTCTACGGGCTCGTGGCCTTCCTGCTGGGCCAGCTCGGGACCGGCTTCCTCTTCCTGCTGCGGACGGCCCTGCTGTCCGCGGTCTACAACGCCGTGCTGACGCCCCTCCTGTACCCCGTGCTGAAGCGCGTGGCCGAGGCGTCCAAGACGAGCCGGGTGCACAGGTGGTGACATGAGCGAGGACCGGATGTCGAACCGGATGCGAGTGCTCGCGGCGTTCGTCGGGTTCCTGTTCGCCGCCCTGGTGACCCGGCTGTGGTTCCTCCAGGTCCTCGCCGCCGAGGAGTACCGGGAGCGAGCCGAGTCCAACCGCGTCCGGATCATCCCGGAGCCGGCCCCGCGTGGGAGGATCCTCGATGCGCACGGGCGGGTCCTCGTGGACAACCGGCGGAGCATCCAGGTGATCGTCAATCGGCGCCACGTCGAGAACCCGGAAGAGCTCCTTTTCCGCCTCTCCGAGGTGCTCGAGGTGCCGGCGGAGGAGCTGGCGGAGCGCTACGAGGACCCCACCTACCTGCCGTATCAGCCGGTGCCCGTGGCCGACGACGTGCCCGAGCGGAAGGCGGCCTACCTCGTGGCGCACCGCAGGGAGTTCCCCGGCGTCTCGTATCGCGTGGTCGGCGTGCGCGACTACGTGCACGGGTCGCTCGCGGCCCACGTGCTCGGCTATCTGGGAGAGATCAACGAAGAGGAGCTGAAGTCACCCGCGTTCCGGGGCTACCGGCCGGGCGACGAGGTCGGCCGAGGCGGCGTTGAGCAGCACTACGAGGAGTTCCTCCGAGGCAGGGAGGGCTACCGGAGCATCCAGGTCGACGCGCAGGGTCGGTCCGGGCAGGTGCTCGGCTCCCGTCGGCCGGAGCCCGGCAGCGACCTGTACCTATCGATCGACCTGGGGCTGCAGACGGCCGTGGAGGAGAGCCTGGCCCAGGGCGTCCGGGCCGCCAATGGGGTCGTCACCTCGGAGGGCCGAACGCTCAACGCCAAGGCGGGGGCCGTGGTCGCGCTGGACCCGAACACCGGTCACGTCCGTGCCATGGCCTCCCTCCCCGCCTACAACCCCGACGTGTTCGTGGACGGCCTCACCCAGAGGGAATGGAGGCGGTTCGACCGTGATCCGACCCATCCGCTGCAGAACCGGGCGATCCAGGGCCTCTATCCCGCGGCCTCCACGTTCAAGCCCTTCGTGGGGGCGGCCGCGGTGAAGGCCGGCATCGCCGACCCCGAGAGCTACTTCCCGTGCCCCCCGACGTTCATGGTGCCGGGGGACACGTCGGAGACGGTGTTCCACAATTGGCACTCGGCCCATGAGGGGTCCCTCTCGCTGGCTGGCTCGCTGGAGCGATCGTGCGACACCATCTACTACCAGTTCGGGCTGGACTTCTGGCGGCTGCGAGACGATCGCGGCGACGTGATGCAGCGACAGCTCCGGAAGTGGGGGTTCGGCCGGCCAACCGGGGTCGACATCCCGGGCGAGCTGGAGGGTCGGGTCCCCGACAGCGAATGGAAGCGGCAGGTGCACGAGCTCTACCCGCAGTACTTCCCGGAGGGCATCTGGCTCCCCGGCGACAACATCAACATGTCGATCGGGCAGGGGGATCTCCTCGTGACCCCGCTGCAGCTTGCCTCCGCCTACGCGGCGATCGCGAATGGAGGCGCGCTGTACCGGCCAGAGGTCGGCCTTCGCGTTGAGGCGCTCGACGGGACGGTCCTCAAGGCCGTGGCGCCGCGCGAGATCCGAACGATCCCCATGCAGAAGAAGCCGAGGGAGCAGATCCTGGCCGGTCTGCGGGCGGCCGTGCAGGGCGGCGGAGGAACGGCGACCACGGCGTTCGCCGGCTTCCCGGAGTCCCTGGCCGGCAAGACCGGCACCGCCGAGGTGATCGTGGACGGTCAAGAGACGACCCACTCGTGGTTCGCCGCGTTCGCCCCGGCAGAGGATCCGGAGATCGTGGTGGTTGCCATCGTCGAGGAGGGCGGCCACGGCTCGCAGGTGGCGGCGCCGATCGTGCGCCGGGTCCTCGAGCAGTACTTCGGGATCACGCCCAGCGCGTTCCGCATCGGGGTGGCGACGGACTGATGGCCCTCGAGGCGGCTCCGGCGCGGCGATGGCTCGGCGATGTGGCCCCGATCCGCCACCTCGATCCCACGCTGATCTTCGTCAGCATCGGGCTGACGATCTACGGCCTGCTGATGGTCTACTCCGCCACCCACCGGACGCTGGCCACGTTCGGCGAGGATCCGGGCTACTACCTCAAGCGGCAGCTCGCCTTCATGATGCTGGGGCTCATCGTGCTCGTGGTCGCCTCGGTCGTCGATTACCGGCTGGTGAAGGTGTACGCGCCGTTCATCTTCGCGATCTGCGGGTTCCTCCTCTTCCTCGTGCTGACCCCGCTCGGCAGCGAGACGGCCGGCGCCCAGCGCTGGGTGAGCCTGTTCGGCTTCCAGTTCCAGCCCTCGGAGGTGACGAAGCTGGCGCTCATCGCGATGCTGGCGGCCTACCTCTCGGAGATCCGGGGCCCCGTGCGCCTCGAGCACGTCTGGCGGGCCACCGGCCTGACGGTGATCCCGATTGCCCTGGTGTTCATCCAGCCCGACATCGGGACCTCGATGGTCTTTGCCGTGATCCTCGTAACGATGCTCATCGTGTCGGGGGCGAAGGCGAAGCAGATCGGGATCCTGGCGATCGCGGCCTTGATCGCGCTCTTCGCCGCGTTCCGTCTGGGGGTGGTGCAGGATTACCAGATCGAGCGGCTGACGGGCTTCCTCGACCCCGCGAACGATCCGCTTCGCGCCGGCTACAACCGAGCGCAGGCCGAGATCGCGATCGGCGCCGGCGGCCTGTTCGGGACGGGGTACGGGTCGGGGACCCAGACGAACCTCGACTTCGTGCCCGAGCAGCACACCGACTTCATCTTCACGGTGGTCGGTGAGGAGTTCGGGTTCGTGGGGGCCGTCCTTCTCCTTTCGATGTACGGCATCCTGGTCTGGCGCGGGTTCAGGATCGCCATGCTGTCGAAGGACGCCTTCGGCTCGCTGCTCGCCCTGGGGATCGTGGGGATGCTCGCGTTCCAGGTCTTCGTCAACGTGGGGATGACCCTGGGAATCATGCCGATCACGGGGATCCCCTTACCGTTCCTCTCCTACGGGGGCACCGCGCTGCTCACCAACTTCCTGGCGGTGGGCCTCCTGCTGAACGTGCACATGCGCAGGTTCAAGTAGGAGCCTCCCGGAGCCGGCACCTCCTCCTGCTATCCTGGTGGTGCATGT
>DASUTZ010000204.1:0-5167 GCA_036374295.1 Actinomycetota bacterium | reverse complement strand
ACCGACCACACAGTGACGGCGACGGTGGTTGATCAGTTCGACGATCCGGTGCAGGGCGTGGTCGTCCTGTTCGACGTCAGTGCGGAGGGGACGCCGTCGCAGACGTCGGGTTCGGGGGTCACGAACGCGAGCGGGCAGGTGTCGTTTAGCTTCACGAACTCGACCGCGGGCGTGACGAACACCATCACCGCCTGCATGGATACCGATCCCCAGAACGCGGGGTGCGACGAGGGCGAGGAGACGGCCACCGCCACGAAGGCGTGGATCGGTGTTCCGGTGACCACGTGCCCCGGGTTCGAGGGTGATCCTCGAAACCAGGTCGTCGGCACCCCGGGCGACGACGTGCTCGAGGGCACGGAGGGCGACGACATCATCTGCGGCCTCGGTGGCAACGACACGATCGCGGGCCTGGGAGGCAACGACCTTATCCTCGGGGGAGCGGGGCACGACACCGCCAATGGCGGCTCCGGCTTGGATGAGCTGATCGGCGGCGGTGGCCGCGACACGCTCGTTGGCGGGGCGGACGACGACATCCTCCGCGGCGCTGGGGGCCGCGACACGTTGCGCGGCGCCGCGGGCTCCGACCTACTCGTGGGCGCGGGTGGCCGCGACACCCTGATCGGTGGCCCGGGCAGCGACACGCTGCGGGGTGGAGCCCGCAACGATGACCTCCGAGGAGGCGGCGGGAACGATCAACTCAACGGCGGCGGCGGGCGCGACACGTTGCGCGGTGCCGGCGGGAACGACGTCCTTCGCGGAGGCGGAGGGAACGACGATCTCCGAGGAGGCAACGGCAACGACCGGATGTTCGGGGGCGCTGGCGACGATGCCCTGCGCGGAGCCGGTGGGAACGACCTGCTGAACGGCGGTCCGGGCTCCGACTTCTGCAACGGAGGTCAGGGGGCCGATACGCTCGTCAGCTGCGAGAGCTAGGCGAGCCGTCCGCAGGTGAACGGCGCGGGCCGGCCTCCGGGCCGGCCCGCGCATCATTCCCTATGACCGGGTATCGGCTCTTCCTCGCTCCCCAGCTCGGGCGGAGGCGAGCAGGAGCGCCCAGAGCGCAGCGCCCAGCACGAGGGAGGCGATCCCTGCGAGGATGAAGGACTCACGAACGACGAGCTCGACGCCCTCGTACGTGATGGTGGCATGCCCAACGATGCGCTCGGTCGTCGTGTCCTTCACCGGCGCCAGGACGAAGCAAGCGATCGCCAGCCCGACGCCGGCGACGAGCGTCACCCAGGCCATCACTCGAGCAGCGCGCACCTCCCAGCTCATGCTCGCTCCCACGGTCCGTGCGTGAGGACCGACTGCCCCACGGGGTCGCACGTATCCCCGACCGCCCGGAGCACCAACAGATCATCGTCGAAGCGCCATTCGTACACGTCGGCCTCCTCGCGGCAGTAGTGATCGAACGCGGGGTGACTCGTCTCCGTGATCAGGAAGGCCACGCGGTCGCCGGAGATCCCGTACGCGCCCGACTTCACGAACCCGCCGTTGTCCAGGCTCCACTGGCCGTCCCTCAGGGCCAAGGTGGCCGGCGCGGTGGTGCTCTCGTACCTGCCCGGCAGGGTCCCGGGGTCGGGTAGCCTCGCGCACGAGGCGAGGAGCAGGACGGCTGCCAGGGCGGTGGCTCTCATCCTTGGGCAGTCTCAGGCACGGGCGGCGGTGCGTGAATGGCGGCGGTGTCGCGGCGATGTCCTCTCGCCCGGATCCAGGACGTAGCCGTGCCCCCGGCGGGTCCGGATGAGGGGCCGGGCCCGTCCCTGATCGCCGAGGAGCCTGCGCAGCCGATACACGGAGCGGCGGACATCCTCACCGGTGGGCCAGGCGTCCTCGGGCCACACGAGGCGGGCCAGCTCGTCGGAGGGGACGGGCTCTCCCGCCCGAAGCGCCAGCTCGGCCAGCACCGAGAACTCCTGGGGAGGAAGCTCGACCTCTCCGCCGTCCAGCTCGGCCACGCGGCGGGCGAGGTCGACGCGGAGACGTCCCAGGTCGAGCACCTCGGCGGGCGGACCCCCGCCGTGGGCGGAGGCCGGCGGCACGATCGCCTCCCCATCGCCGTTGCGGTAATGATGGACGGTCGCGTCCGACAGCACGTGGGCCTCCCGGAGACTGAGCTTCGGGTCCGACCAGCGCTCGCCGGCGAAGGCCTTGAGCGACTCGACGTTCTCCCAGACGGTCACGACCAGGTATTCGTCGGGGGAAGCCTCCGTCGGCGTTCCGAAGTGCACGGAGAGGCACCCGGGGGTCGTCTCGAAGCGCGGCACAGCCTCCTCGCGGAACAGCCGCTCGAACTCCGCGTGCTGGCCAGGCCGCACCGTCCCCCGAAAAACCCGCGTGATCACGGTCCCCATTGTCCTCCATGAGCCGAGGACGTGACGGCGACCTCGAGGCCATGGTGCGCTCGCCGCTACCGTGGTTCCCTATCGCCATGCGACGAGCGATAGTGATCCTCGCCCTGCTCGCCGCCGCATGCTCCGGTGAGGCCCCTGCCGACCCCGCCCCCGAGGCGGAGGGCGGCGGCGTTCCGTACCCCTATCCCTTCACCACGCCGACCCCCCCACGCGAGAAGACGCCCCTGGACGGCGTCTGGGCCAGGGAGGTCCCGGACGAGCTGGCAGGACCGGTGGGGAAGTGCCGGCGCTGCCCCCCGTACCGGCTCGAGCTCGGGGACACGAACACTCTGACGATCGATCGAGGGACGTTCGAGATCGAGCACACGCTGCACGGGTGGACGAACGCGGGACACGTCTTCGTGGAGGGCGATACCGCCACGCTGATCAACGATCCGAACTGCACCTCCGCCGAAGGTGTGTATCGCTGGACGATCGACGGAGATGAGCTCACCTTCGAGCTCGTGGAGGACGGGTGCGCCTTCGGCGACCTCAGGCCGCGGTACTTCACCTCGACGTCCTGGACCCGGGCGGGTTGAGGTCGCCGAAGGCGCACCCGTAAGGTTGGCCCCGTGGCGCGCTGGGCGACCTTCGACTGCTACGGGACCCTGATCGACTGGGACCGGGGCATCGGCGATGCGCTGGCCGGCCTCTGGCCCCCGGCCGACCGCCAGCGGCTCCTGGCCGTCTTCCATGCGGTGGAGCCGCTGATCCAGGACGCCGAGCCCGCGCTTCCGTACCGGGAGGTCCTGGACCGGGCCCGCGAGGCCGTCGGCTCGATCCTCGGGCTGCCGGCCGGAGAGGAGAACGTGCTGGCCGAGTCGCTCCCGACCTGGCCTCCCTTCCCCGAGGTGCCGGGCGTCCTCCGCGACCTCCGGGACCGGGGCTGGCGTCTGGCCATCCTCTCCAACACTGATCCCGATCTGCTCGCCGCCTCGATCGCGCGCATCGCCGTCCCCTTCGACCTGACGATCACGGCGGCCGACGCCGGGTCGTACAAGCCCTCCCCGGGGCATTGGGAGCGCTTCGACGCACTGTCCGGCGACCGCGAGGCGCAGGTCCACGTCGGGGCGAGCGCCTTCCACGACATCGAGCCGTGCGCGAGGCTGGGGATCCCAGCGATCTGGGTCAATCGGCTCGGGGAGCGGAGCGATCTGCTCCGGGCCGCGGAGCTCCCTACCCTCGAGGGCCTGCCGGAGGCTCTCGAGGATGTCGCCTGAGCTCGGTCCGGAGTCATCCACGGGAGGGCGGGGAAGGATGGATGCATGCCCCGCGAGGCCCGGGATGCTGAACGGGCGCTGCTCGGCGTCCTCGTCTTGGTGATCGCGCTCGCCGCGATCACGGGCTTCACCTATCCGGGGCCGGCCTCGCGGGACGAGCCTCTCCGCGAGGCGGCGCCGGGTCCCCAGCGCCCCGAGCTCTTCGGGGTCGCCTCCTGGTACGGGGAGCCCTTCCGCGGGCGCACCAGCGCCTGCGGTGATCCCTATGATCCCGACGCGCTCACGACCGCCCACCGCCACCTTCCCTGCGGCACGCGGCTCCGCGTTGAGCACGGCGGCCGCGGCGTCACCGTGACGGTCACCGACCGGGGCCCCTTCGTCCCAGGGCGGATCATCGATCTCTCCAGGGCGGCTTTCGCCCGGCTGGCGCCGCTCGAGGAGGGCCTGGTCGAGGTCCGCGTCGTGATCCTCTCGCGCTGAGCCCGCTCAAGCATTCCGCCCCATCCTCCGATACATGGAAGCGAGCACGATCAACACAAGACGACGAACGGTCTCGACAAAGGCAAACCGTCGGTGACGACGGGACGCAAAGGTACGGGCCCCCGCCAATGGGTAGCCGACCTGCCGAAGGACCAGGACACCCCTCGCGGGTCCTGGCGGGACCGCGAGGAGGTGTCCACCGATGCTTTCGCTCGCGCACCCAAGGATCAAGAGGATCCCGATCCTCATGCTCCTGGCCACGCTCCTTCTCTCCCTGGTGGCGCACGGAGAGGCGGAGGCGGCCCCGAAGGCTCAGCGCGTCGAACGCAGGCTGATGAATCAAGAGCGCCGACCCAAGGCCCGTGCCACGTTCAGGCTCGACCACGGGCTCTCCAGGATCGCGCGACGGCACAGCCGCCGGATGGCAAGGACGGGAACGCTTCACCACAACCCGAACCTCGTCGATCAGGTCCAGGGCCGTCGGTGGCAGCGGCTGGGCGAGAACGTCGGCGTCGTCGGACCCACCGGGGATCTACGGGAGACGCTCCGCTTGCTCCACGGCGCGTTCATGAACAGCGACGCGCACCGTCGGAACATCCTCTACCGCCCCTTCCGGAGGGTGGGCGTGGGGCTGGTCCGGGACGATGGACTTGTCTGGGTGACCGTGGTCTTCCTGGGCTGAGAGGTGGACGCGGGAGCGCCCCCGAGGCCTACGGCCTCGGGGGCGCTCCCGCTCCTCTTGGAGCGTGTCGGGCTACTCGTCCCGGCGCCTCGTGAGGAGGAGCAGCGGGGCCCCGGTCACGAGGAGCCCCAGTGCCATCAGCGCGAGGATCAGCAGCTCCGCTCCGGTGAATGCGAGCGTGCCGCCCTCCTCCGTGGTCGTGACGTCGGTGTCGGTGTCCGTGTCGCGGTCCGTGATGTCGCCCAGGACCTCGATGAAGGTGTTGGTCACCGTCACCGTGACCTCCTGCCCGTCGCTGGTGATCTCGACGGTCGGGGGGTCAGAAGGGGTGCCGCCGTCCGGGGAGTAGGTCACCGAATCGGCGCCCCCGGTCCCGGTCTCGGTCACCGTGC
>DASUTZ010000203.1:0-6415 GCA_036374295.1 Actinomycetota bacterium | reverse complement strand
CGGCCGCGGGAGCGGCCGCGACCGGCTCCCCATCCCTGTAGGCGGCCATCGAGATCAGTCCCACGCCGAAGGACGCGGCGACCAGGAACCCGATCACCGCGCCGAAGGTCATCCGCCTCAGCTCGCTCATTCGATCCTCCGTCGATCCGTGGTCACGTCGCCGGCCATTGCACCGGTCGAGAGGGACACGGGGGAGGGCCGGGGGTCCCGGTGATGCCGGGACCCCCGGCCCCAAGACCTACGCGAGGGCGGGGCGTCTCCTGCCGGCCAGGCCGATGCCGATCCCGGCTCCCAGGCCAATGAGCCCGATCGCGGCCACGACCAGGGACCAGACCGAGGGACCGGACGAGGGCGTGCTCCCGTCGACCCGGTCGCGAAGCGATTCGATCGTCCGCTCCTGCTTTTCGACGACGTCGTTGAGGCCCTGGATCGCGGCCAGGGCCACACCGTCGGCGTCCAGGGTCCCGATGTAGCGGGGATCCTCGCCGACGCCGAAGGCCGCGTGGAAGTCCTGCGCCATCGGCCCGATGTGACGGATCCCCTCGTCCTGGGATTCGTAGCTCCAGGTGCTGATGGGCAAGGAGGCCACCTGATTCAGGACGGCGCGCGTGTCCGCCGGGGCCAGCGCGGTCTTCGCGTCTCGATCGGAGAGAGAGGACCACGAGCCCGCGCCGGGGGCCAGCACCACGCCGGCCGTCGGCGTCCCGCTCCCGTCCACCGCCGACACGAACCGGGCTCCCCCCGTTGACCTCACGCTGAACTCGTTGGCCGCCGTCGAGAGGAAGTCCGGGATTGAGGAATCGGCCCAGACGAAGGAGCCCTCATGACTTGCGACCGCACCGGAACCTGCCGCAAGGCTGTGATCACCAACCGCCTCGTTGCTCAGGCCGCCCGGAACAACCGACCAGCTGCCTTGCGCGAGGTTCACGGCGCCGCCGGCGACGGTTGAGTTTGTGCCGCTCGCGTCGTTGAGCTGCCCTCCTGCGATCGTCGCCCCGCTGCCGGTTGCCTGATTGGAGTGACCACCCCCCGCCGTCGCGAAGCTCGCCTCGGCGCTGTTCTCGAAACCACCTCCGACCGTAGCCCAGGATGCATCCGCGATATCCGCATCGTCGTCGCCTGCGAGGTTCCCCTCACCCCCGCTGATCGTGCCTGAGCGATCGGTCACGCGGTTCGGGTTTGGGAGGCTCCCACCCCCTCCGATGGCAGCGCCCTCTGCGGACGCGATGTTGCTGCTCCCTCCGGCGACCGTGGCCCATGCGCCGGAGGCGACGTTCTCGATCCCACCGGCGATCGTCGCGTTGTCGGCGCTGGCGGCGTTCCGAAAGCCGCCGCCGACCGTGGCGTTGGAGGCTGACGCGGTGCTGTCGAAGCCCCCGCCGATGGTGGCTCCGGTGCCAGATGCCTCGTTAAGTCGCCCTCCCCCGGCGCTCGCGATGAAGCCCGAGGCGACGTTCTCGTTTCCGCCGGCGACGGTGGCGAAGCGAGCGTCGGTCGTGGTTCCGGCGGCATCGCCTGCCCGGTTCCCGCCGCCGCCTCCCACCGTGCCGTAGTCGTCCGTGACGCGGTTGCCCGTGGCGGGGTCGGCCGGGGTCGACCGCCCCCCGCCGGCGATCGTCCCGTAGGCGGCCGTCACGCTGTTGCCGAGCCCGCCCCCGATCGTGGTGTGGGTGGCGTTGAGGTTGTTGAACTCGCCCCCGCCGATCACGCTCCGGACGCTGGTCCCGGACGCGGTGTTGCTGAACCCACCGCCGATCACGGCCTCAGAGGCGCTGACCACATTGGCCTGCCCCGCGCCGACGAACGAGGTGAACCCGCCGGCGATGTTCACGCCGCCCCCGGCGATGGCCGACCCCTGGCCGCGGGCCTGGTTCGAGAGCCCGCCGGCCACGGTCGCCCACGACCGGTCAGCCGTCCCGCCGCTCGCATCGCCGGCTTGATTGTCCTGACCCCCGCCGACGGTGCCGTAGTCGTCGGTCACGCGGTTCGCCGTGCCCCCGGCGCCTCCGCCGCCGATCGCCGCGCCGACTACGCCCGCGGTCGCGCTGTTCGTGGAGTGCCCCCCGATGAGGTTGGGCGTGGAGCCGGGCTCGATCCGGAGCGCCCGGGCGTTGTTCACGCGGATCGACATGGCCTGGGCATCCGTCGTGCCGAGGAAGTCCGTGGCCGGGTTCGTGCCGGCGTTCCCCGTGAGCGCCCAGCCGGACCCGCCCCCACCCGTGTCGTCGACCCCGTCGGCGAACCCCGCCGGGACGCCCGCGAGGTTGTCCCAGTGCACGCGGTTCGATCCTCCATTGGGCGGCGTCCCGTCCGAGGTGGACAGCTCCGCCTCGGTGAAGTACCTCCCGTCGTGGTCGCCCGATCCCGCGTGGCTGTCGAGCTCCGCCTGCGTGGCCGGGTCGAAATCGAGCTTCGGGATGGAGACGGTCCCGTTCGCGAGGTCGGAGGTGTCGACGCAGCCCGCGCACTGCACGTCGGTGGCCGGCCCGCCTCCGCCCGTGTCGTCCACTCCGTCCGCAAATCCGGCGGGAACGCCCCTGAGCTTCGTCCAGTGGACTGGGTCGCCGGCCTGGTTCACGACGCCGTCGTCCGCCCGGAGCTGCGCCTTCTTGAAGTACCTGGCGTCGGTCTTCGAGCGGATGTGCTTGGTCCAGAGATGACCGACGGTTCCGCCGACGTGAGCCAGCGCTGGAAGGCCGGCCACGGACACGGCGGTGAAGACCGTCACCGCCACGGTCGAGGCGTAGCGGCGGAGCGAACGGATGGAGCTCATCCTGCACCTCCTGGAGGTCGCGTCGCGCGAGTATGCCCTCAGGCGGTGAAGGCTTGCTTAGGGCGGCGGATCCCCGCTGATACGATGCGGTCGATGCCGCTCTATAAGGCCCAGGGGATCGTGCTCGGCTCCTTCAAGCTGGGGGAGGCCGACAAGATCCTCACGATCCTGACCCAGGAGGAGGGCAAGGTCCGGGCCGTGGCCAAGGGGATCCGGAGGACCAAGAGCCGATTCGGGGCCCGCCTGGAGCCCTTCACCCACGTTGATCTGCTCCTCTACCGGGGCCGCAACCTGGACACGGTCACCCAGGCGGAGATCCTGGCCGCGTTCCGGAGGATCCGCGAGGACTACGCGCTGTTCGCCGCGGGGGAGGCGATGCTGGAGGCGGCCGACAAGGTGGCGGAGGAGCACGAGCGGAACGTCCGGCTGTTCCTCCTTCTCCGGAAGGGCCTGCAGGCGCTCGACGCCGGGCCCGCCGATCCCGCCGCGGTGGCCGAGGCCTTCCTGCTGAAGCTGCTGGGGCTGTCCGGCTTCGGCCCGATCCTCGGCGCCTGCGCCGCGTGCGGCGGCGGTCCCGTCACCCGCTTCTCCAACGAACAGGGGGGCTCCGTGTGCGAGGCGTGCCGCGACCGCGACGCCCGGAAGGCTTCCCCCGAGGCGCTGGCCTGGCTCAGCGCGCTCGCCGAGGGCGATCTGGACGAGGCCGGCGACGCGACCCCGGCCCCGCGGGTCCGAGGAGAGGCTCGGGCCCTCCTCTACGGGTTCACCGAGCACCACCTCGAGCGCCGTATGCGCAGCTTCCCGCTCCTGGCGCGGGTCGAGCCGCGCGCCGTCCTCCCGTGAGGGACCTCGATCTCGACCGCCTCCCGGCCCACGTGGCCATCGTCATGGACGGCAACGGCCGGTGGGCCCGGGAGCGAGGCCTGCCCCGGACGGCCGGCCACGAGCAGGGGGAGCGGGCCCTCTACGACGTGGTGGATGGAGCCCTGGAGATCGGGCTCCGCCACCTCACGGTCTTCGCCTTCTCTACCGAGAACTGGCGCCGGCCGCCCTCCGAGGTCCGCTTCCTGATGGGCTTCAACCGGAGGATCATCCACAGCCGGCGGGACGAGCTTCACCAGCGCGGGGTGCGGATCCGGTTCCTCGGCCGGCGGGGGCGGCCCCTGCCCCGCTCGGTCCTCCGCGAGATGGAGGAGGCGGAGCGCATGACCGCCCGGAACGACCGCATGACGTTCACCATCGCCCTGAACTACGGAGGGCGCCTCGAGGTGGTCGACGCCGTCCGTCGGCTGCTCGAGGATCACGACGCCGGTCGCCTGCGCGGCCGCCTCACTGAGCGCTCCATCGCGGCCCGCCTCTACGACCCGGAGCTCCCCGATCCCGACCTCATGATCCGGACCTCGGGGGAGCAGCGACTCTCGAACTTCCTCCTTTGGCAGAGCGCCTACACCGAGCTCTGGTTCACCCCCGTGCTGTGGCCGGACTTCACCCGAGAGCATCTCGTCGAAGCCATCCGCGAGTACCAGAGGCGTGAGCGCCGCTTCGGCGGCGTCACCTGAGACTGGATTCGCGGTATTCCCCGGGCCGGGGCTAGCATCGTCCTGTGCGGTACTTCGCCTACGGCGCGAACATGCACCCGCGGGAGATGGCGAAGACGTCTCCCACCGCGACGGTGCTTGGCCCAGGGCTCGTGGAGGGCTTCCGGCTGACGTTCGGCGTGTACTCGGACCGCTGGAAGGGAGGGGCCGCCAACATCATGCCCGCCGAGGGAGCTCGGTGCTGGGGCGTGGTTTGGGACGTCCCCGAGGACGACGTCGCCAAGCTCGACACGTTCGCCGGCCATCCGACCTACTACCGGCACGACGACGTGGTCGTGCACGTGGGGGGATCCCTCGAGACCTGCACGACCTACCGCGTCGCCCACCAGGGCGGCTACGTGCGGCCCGATGAGGCCTACCTCCAGGTCCTCCGGGCGGCGATCCGCGAGCAGGGCCTCCCGGTGGAGGCTCTGGACCTGCTGGAGCGGGCAGCCTCGCTGCCGTACCCCCGCATCGACAGCTGATCCCATCCTCAACCGGGGTCCTTGACAGCCGCACGACGGGAGAGGATGATGACATATCATCATGATGAATCCTGCACAGGCCTCGCTCGACCGGCGGGGGCCGCTCCCCCTCTACTTCCAGCTGCGTGAGGCCCTCCTGCGCGACGTGCGCGATCGGGGCCTCCAGCCCGGGGATCGCCTCCCCACTGAGGCCGAGCTCGAGCGGCGATACGGCGTCTCCCGATCCACGATCCGCCAGGCGATGAACGAGCTCGCCGCCGAGGGCCTCGTGCACCGGATCCAGGGCAAGGGCACGTTCCTGGGCACCCCGAAGATTCAGCACGTGCCGGTGCTGACCTCGTACTCGGAGCTACTCCGCAGCCAGGGGTACCGCCCCTCACACCGCCTCCTCGTCTCGGCCACCCGCCCGGCGCCGTCCGAGGTGGCCGAGGCCCTGGGGATCGACGAGGGCGAGACCTGCCGCTTCCTGCGGCGGCTCTTCCTGGCCGACGAGGACCCCGTCGGCCTCGCCGAGACCTGGCTCCCGCAGGATGTCCTGGGGGAGCACGACGGCCTGCTCGAGCGGGGCGCGATCGAGGACGGCTCGCTCTACGAGCTCCTGCAGGGCGAGCCGATCGCCCTGCGCCTCCACCGGGCCGTCGAGACGATCAATCCGGGCGTAGCCGAGGACGGGGAGGCCGGGCTGCTGGGGTGCGAGCAGGGGAGCCCGCTCCTCGTGATCCACCGGATCACCTTCACGCCCCAGGAACGGCCGATCGAGTGGACGCGCCTCCTGTTCGCGGGCGGCAGGTACGAGTACCGGGTCGAGATGCACCGGCCGGGGGGGTCGTCGTGAGCGAGCGGCGGAGCCCCGAGGAGGTCCGGGCGCTCGTGGCCACGGTGGTGGACGCGGTGGCAGGCGAGGCCCATCCGGTGCCGCGCGAGGACGAGCCGGCCGCTCCGTCGCCCGAGGGGACCCCGTCGCTGGCGGACGTGGCCGTCGGTGCCGACCACGGGGGCTTCCACCTGAAGCAGCGGATCGCGGCCGAGCTCAGGGACCATGGGTTCAGCGTCCAGGACTGCGGGACGGAGGGGTCCGACTCCGTGGACTACCCGGATTACGCGCACGAGGTGGCGCGGCTGGTGGCCGAGGGCGCGTGCCGGTGGGGGATCGTGGTGGACGGCGCGGGGATCGGATCCGCCATCACGGCCAACAAGGTGCCCGGCGTGCGCGCCGCTACCTGCTGGGACGTCTCGTCCGCGCGGAACAGCCGCGAGCACAACCACGCGAACGTGCTGGCGCTCGGCGCCGGCCTCGTGGGCGAGGCCCTGGCCCTGCAGATCGTGCAGGCCTGGCTCTCCACGGGCTGGGGCGGTGGCCGGCACGCGCGGCGCGTGTCGATGATCGACAAGATCGAGCGGACTTACGCGAGGACGACGGCATGAGCGCGCGCGAGGACCTGATCGAGGCCGTCACCAGCGAGGTGCTGGCCGCGCTGGCCCCGGCCGAGCGCTGTCCCGACTGCCGCGGCTCCTGCGCGGCCCACGTCCCGGACAAGGTCCGGGCCATCGTGGACAACGGCGCCCACCGCATCAGCTAC
>DASUTZ010000202.1:0-6405 GCA_036374295.1 Actinomycetota bacterium | reverse complement strand
GGACCTGTGACGGAGCACCGGCACACCGATCCGCTGGACATGTACTACGAGCCTCCCCCGCCCCCGGGGGAGAAGAGGAGGACCTTGATGCTGCTCGGACTGATCATCGGCTCGGTCGTCCTGGCGGCCGTCGCCCAGCTCACCCTGAAGTACGGGATGAACCAGGTCGGCGCGATCGGGACGTCCGACCTCGGGTCCCCCGTGGCCACGGCCCTCCGCGTGTTCCGTCAGCCCGCGGTCCTCGGGGGCTTCGCGCTCTTCGGTCTGTCGGCAGTCCTCTGGCTCGTCGTGCTGTCGAGGACCTCGCTCTCGTTCGCGTACCCGTTCGCCGGGATCACCTACGTGCTGATCCTGATCTTCGACCGGGTCGTGCTGGGCGAGCCGGTCACGGCCCTGCGCTGGACGGGCGTGTTCCTCATCATCGGCGGCCTGGTCCTGATCTCCCGGACGGCCCCCACGTGACCGCCGACCTCGCCGTCGTCGTGGTCAACTTCAACGCCGGCGAGCACCTTCGGAGCTGCGTGGCCTCCGTCTACGCGGCGGCGGGCGACCTCGACCTCGACGTCGTGATCGTCGACAACGCCTCGAGGGACGGGAGCGCGGGGGCGGCCGCGGCGGCTCACCCGTCGATCCGGGTCATCAACAACCGGGTGAACCGCGGGTTTGCCGCCGCGGCCAACCGCGGGTTCGCCGAGACCCAGGCGCCGTTCATCTTCCTCCTCAACCCCGACGCGGTGATCAGTGGCGGCCGCCTGGACGCCTTCGTCAAGGTGGCGAAGGAACGGCCGCGGGTGGGCGCGCTGGGCTGTCTGGTGCGCAACCCCGATGGGTCGCTCCAGCCCTCCGCCCGGAAGGTCCCCGGGATCGGCGAGGGACTGGCCCACGCTTTCCTGGGGAGGGTGGCTCCGGACAACCGCTGGTCCCGCTCGTACACGATGGCCGACTGGGACCGGGCCTCCGAGCGAGAAGTGGAGTGGGTGTCCGGGTCGGCGATGCTGGTCCGGCGGGAGGCCGTCGACGCCGTCGGCGGGTTCGACGAGGGCTACTTCATGTACGTCGAGGACGTGGACCTCTGTACGCGTCTTCGGAAGCGGGGCTGGTCGGCGCTGTTCACGCCCGAGCTGGAGGTGACGCACGAGGTGGGGGTCTCGACGCGGAGCCATCCCCGCCGCATGGCCTACGAACATTCCCGGAGCATCTACCGCTACTTCTCGACGCACGTCGCCACCGGGCCCGGTACGGTCCTGCGACCGCTGGCCCGCGCGACGCTCTGGGCCCGGGCAGCGCTGATCGCGCGCCGCAGCCCCGAGGATCGGGTGGCCGGCCCCCGGAGACGGCCTCGTTGAAGGCGGTCGTCCTCGTCGGTGGCGAGGGGACGCGGCTTCGGCCGCTCACCGAGACGCGGCCCAAGCCGCTGATCCCCTTCATGGGCAGGCCCTTCCTCCACCATCTGCTCGACCTGCTGGCTCGGCATGGGATCGAGGAGGCGATCCTCTCCTCGCCCCACCTCGAGGAGGAGTTCCGGGCGTTCCTGAAGGAGCGCGGAGGGGCGCCCCGGATCACGTGGATCACCGAGGAGACGCCGCTCGGGACCTGCGGCGCGATCGCCTCAGCTCGCGAACACCTCGAGGAGACGTTCCTCGTCTGCAACGGCGACATCCTCACGGACCTCGACCTCTCGGAGCTCGTGGCCTTCCACGGCCGGCGGGAGGCGACGGGGACGATCGCGCTCACCCCGGTGGAGGACGCCCGACCGTACGGGCTCGTGGAGACCGACGACGAGAGCCGGATCCTGGCGTTCCGTGAGAAGCCGAGCGAGCCGATCGCGGCCGACGTCAACGCGGGGACGTACGTCCTCGAGCCCCGCGCGCTCGACGGCGTCCCCCAGGGGGTCCCGGTCTCGATCGAGCGCGAGACGTTCCCGGGCCTCATCGCCCGGGGCGAGCCTCTCTACGCGTTCCCTTCCGACGCCTACTGGCGCGACCTGGGGACGCCGGAGTCGTATCTCGCCGCCCACCTCGACGCGCTCGAGGGGAGGGTCCGGGATGTCGTCGCGGGGCGGCCCCACCTCGGGCCCGGGGTCGTGGTCGAGCCCGGGGCGACGGTTGAGGGGACGGTGGTGCTCGGGCGCGGCGCTCGTGTGGCGCGCGGGGCCCACGTCTCGCGCAGCGTGCTGCACGAGGAGGCGCTCGTGGCCGAGCGGGCCGAGGTCTCGGGCAGCATCCTCGGGCCCCGGAGCGAGGTGGGCGCGGACGCCGTGGTCGAGGACGCGGTCCTAGGCGACGGAGCCAGGGTCGCCGCCGGGGCCGCCGTCCACGGCGAGCGCGTAGGGCCGGAGCGCTCGGTCTCCTAGACATCGGCCCCCAGATGGGGCTAAATCGGGGTGCCCGCTCCGACGATGTGACCAACACACCATGACCAGGGACCCGAAGCTCGCCGCGCTCCGAGCCGCGCTCGCCGCGGTCGTCGTCGCGGGTCTCCTCGCGGCCCCGGCCGGAGCGGCGGACGGCTTCCGCTTCAACGGCTCGGGCTGGGGCCACGGGATCGGGCTCGGTCAGTACGGCGCCTTCGGGCTGGCCCAGGAGGGATGGGGCCCTGCCAAGATCGTCCGGCACTACTACACGAACACCAGCGTCCAGCGCCGCGACCCGCCCAAGGGCCGGTTCCGGGTGGGACTCCTCCAGGGTCGGCAGTCGGTCTCGCTCGCGGTGCAGAGGGGGAGGGCGGTGCTCCGAGTGGGGAAGGCCGTCGTGGAGCGGATCCGCGCCGGGGCCACACGCCGGATCCTCATCGTGAACGGCCGGTACCGCGTCAAGCGTCCGAACGGCAGCGTGGTCAAGAACCGCCTCTGGGGGTCGGCCAAGAAGCCGCTCGAGGTCCAGCTGAAGAACGGCGGGGTGGTCCGCGTCCCCGAGTGGGGGCACAGCGCGGGCCGCGGCTTCCTCCGTCTGAAGATCGTCGGGAAGCGGAGCGCGCACCTCGTGGCCGTCGTGCCCGCCGAGCAGTACCTCTACGGCCTGGGCGAGGTTCCATCCTCGTGGCCCATGGCCGCCCTGAAGGCCCAGGCCATCGCCGCCCGCTCCTACGCGTACGTCGTCGTCGGCTTCGGGCGCACGGGATGTGCGTGCGACATCTACGCGAGCACGCGGGACCAGGCGTACGTCGGATGGGACAAGGAGTCGGGAACGGCGGGAGGCAGATGGGTGAAGGCCGTGAACGGCACCTCGAGGAGGGTGGCGATCCACGGCGGTGCGGTTATCCAGGGGCTGTATTCCTCCTCCAGCGGCGGGCACACGGAGAACGTCGAGAACGTCTGGGGCGGTGGCGCCGTCGGCTATCTGAAGGGCGTCTGCGACCCCGGGGACTGGACCACGGCCAACCCCTACCGCCTCTGGTCCACGAGCTTCACGCCGCGGGGCCTGGCATCGCGGCTGGGCCGCCCGAACGGCATGGTCCGCGTCACCGCCTTCAACGTGAACAAGCGCGGGGTCTCCGGGCGGGTCGTCACGGCCACGATCAAAGGCAAGCGCGGCAACGGCTCCACGACGTCCTGGAGCACAAGCGGGTGGAACCTGCGGGGTCGGCTCGGCCTCAGGGACACGCGCTTCTGGGTGAATCAGGATCGCCAGATCACCGGGAAGATCCGGGAGGCCTACGACGAGCTCGACTGCCGCCCCGGGCTCCCCATGAGCAATCAGAAGAAGATCAGTGGCGGGCGTTGGCAGCGGTTCGAGGACGGTCGGATCTACCACCACGCCGGGCGGAAGCGCGAGACGTGGCTGCGCGGCCCCGTCCTCGACGCGTACCTCTCGCTGGGGGGCCACGGCGGGATCCTGGGACGGCCCTGGTCCTACGGCGCCCAGGCCGGGGGCGTCCGCGCGCGGTTCGACGGGGGAGCGATATACCACCACGAGGCCGCGGGTGCCCACGAGGTCCACGGCCCCGTCCTCGCGGCCTACCTGAGCCACGGCGGGCCCGCCTCCGACCTCGGCTTCCCCACGACCGACGTCGTCTCGGAGGCCGACGGCACGCTCGTCTCTACGTTCCAGGGGGGCACGATCTCGTGCCCGCCCCAAGCCGGCTGCACGGTGACCCCCGCCTGAGCGATGGTCGCGCGGCGCCTCCTCCTCGTCTCGATCCTGGCGGCGGCTCTGGCGGTCGCGCCGCTGGCGGGCGCCGCCGACCGCTTCACCTTCCACGGATCGGGATGGGGGCACGGGATCGGCATGGGTCAGTACGGAGCCTTCGGTCTGGCCAAGAAGGGATGGAAGGCCCCCCGGATCCTCAAGCACTACTACACGGGCATCAGCGTCGAGCGGCGGGATCCGCCTCGCGACGTTTTCAGGGTGGGACTGCTCCAGTATCGGGAACGGATCACCGTCAGCGCCCAGACCGGACCCTTCGACCTGGCGCTCTCGAACGGCACGCACATCGAGACCGTGACACAGGGTCGCACCAGGGTGATCACGGTGCAGGGCGGCGAGTTCCGGATCGAGACGGCCTCCGGCCAGCTCGTGGGCGGTCGACTCTGGGGCGGGGCGAACAGGCACCTCCAGCTGCTCCGTGCCGACGGCTCGGTGATCCGAGTGGCCGAGTGGGGGCGCCGGGCCGGGCGCGGGATGCTCGAGCTCCGGATCGCCGACCAGGGCAGCGCCCATCTGGTGGCCGTGCTCGACCCGGAGGAGTACCTCTACGGGCTGGGGGAGGTCCCCTCCTCGTGGCCCATGGCCGCGCTGAAGGCCCAGGCGATCGCCGGGCGCACCTACGCGTACCAGCGGGCGGCCGGCGGCCGGACCGGGTGCGCGTGCCACATCCTGGGCGACACGCGGGACCAGGCCTACGTGGGGTGGGACAAGGAGGTCGGTGTCGACGGCGACCGCTGGGTGCGCGCGGTCGACGAGACGGCCCGGCGCGTGGCGCTGCACGGTGGCGCTCCGATCACGACGTTCTACTCGTCCTCGAGTGGCGGGTACACCGAGAGCGTGGAGAACGTCTGGGGCGGGGCGCCCCAGCCCTACCTCAAGGGCGTGTGCGATCCAGGGGACTTCGTCTCCTCGAACCCCAACCGGACCTGGGAGGTGACGCTCTCGTCCGGCGACGTCGCCGCGCGTCTGCGGTCCGCCCTCGGATGGTCGGTGGCCGACGTCCGATCGATCAAGGCGGTGCGGCGAGGGGTCTCGGGCCGGCTCGTGGAGGTCCGGGTGCGGGGTCGCTCGTCGGGCGGAGGGTCGTTCTCGAGGACGACCTCGGGATGGAGCCTGCGCGGCGCCCTGGGCCTCAAGGACACAAGGGTCTGGGTGAACGCCGACCGCAGCGTCACCGGCGCGATCCGCAAGGAGTACGACCGGATCCTGTGCCGCCCCGGGCTGGCCACGAGCCGTCAGCGGATGGCCGCCGGCGGCGTGTGGCAGCGGTTCCAGCGGGGACGGATCTTCCGTAAGGGGATCGCGGCGTGGATCCGCAAGCCGATCCTCCCCGTCTACCTCGATCGGGGGGGGCCGAGCGGGCCGCTCGGGTATCCGACGTCCCGTCAGAAGAAGCTGAAGGACGGGCGCGTGCGGGCGCGGTTCGAGGGCGGCGTCGTCACCTGCCGACCGGACGGGGGCTGCTCGGTCCGGACCTAGGCCGCGTTGGGCTCGGGGGCCTCGCCCCCGTCGCCGCGGAACTGGTCCATGAAGTACTCGGCGACCTCGCGGACGTCGCCGGCGGAGGCCCCGGAGACGTCGCACCGCTGGGCCCGGTTCCAGGCCACGAGCACGAGGTTCTCGTCCTCCTGGAGGTTCGGGTAGGGCGCGATCATCACCTTGGGCTGGCTGCGGGCCATGGTCTGCAGGTCCTCGACGATCCCGGGATCAAGGGCCCCCTCCCCGTCCTGCTGGTAGTACATGATGATGTAGCCGTGCTCGAGGTTGTGGACGGCGCGGAACTCGAACGCCGGATCGAAGGGCACGTCGTAGACGCGCTCGCCGGGGGGCAGCCACTGCGTGAAGTGGGGTCCGGACGTGGCCGGGACGTTCTGGTACTGGGGCGGCTGGTCGACGTGCCCAGCGCCCTCGTCGACCAGGTCCCCGGCGTCGTCGGTGAGGATCTCCCCGCAGCCGACCTCCCTGGCCAGCGCGGCGATCGTCTCGTCGAGCTGTTCGCTCGATCGCATCGCGTTGACGACGAGGAACCCTCCCCCGCCCACGACGGCGACGACGAGCGCCACGACGCCGACGCGCTTCACCAGACGCTTCCGACGGTAGGACCGGATCGCCTTCTCGCGGTCCTGGCGAGCGGCCTCCTTCCGGGCCTCCCGCTCCTCGGCGGGGGCCGACGTGGGCGCGCCGGGCGCGAGCTTCTTCCGCTTCTTCTTCTTGTTCGCCATGGGGAGATCCCTCGACGAGCAACTATACGCAAGGATCG
>DASUTZ010000201.1:0-3798 GCA_036374295.1 Actinomycetota bacterium | reverse complement strand
CCCACGACGCCGGCCCCGCGTGGTCGCCGGACGGCTCGCGCGTCGCGTTCTCGCGGGCCCTCCCGGGACGGACGCCGGACCTGTTCGTCGTGGATGCCGACGGCGCCGGCCTCCGGCGGCTCACGGAGCCGCCGCCGGCCGCCCCCCAGCCTCACGACGTGGATCCGGGAGATGCCCTGCGCCGGCACGGCCCGGACGAACGCGATCTCCGTTCCGTCGGGTGACCACGACGGCTGGCGGTCGAGGTGCGGTCCGGAGGTGAGCTGCCGCAGGCCGCTTCCATCGGCCTCGACCAGGAAGATCGACGACCTGCGGCCTCGATCCGTGACCCGGGCCAAGGCCAGCATGCTCCCGTCGGGGGACCACGCGGGATCGTGGTCCTCGCCCTCCCCACCAACCAGCAGCACGGGGTCACCCCCCTCTGCGGGGACGGCGAAGATGTTGAACCCGGATCCCCGATCGCTGCTGAAGGCGAGCATCGGAGCATCGGTCGCCGGCGAGGGCGCGGGGGCGGCCAAGGTGGCGGCGGCGAGCGGGACCAGCACGACGGCGCGGCGGCGACTCGTGACGTCTCCCTTCGATGCGAGGCGACAGGATAGCGGAGGACGCTCGAGCCGGGAACCCTCTCTCCTCTCCCCCCAGGGTACGCTGGGGCCCATGAGTCGACCCGCAACGATCGAAGCCCTCCGCGAGACGGGGTATCCCGACCGCAGCGTGAAGGAGGAGCTCCGCGACAACCTCCTGGCCCGACTCCGCGGAGGGGAGGAGCTCTTCCCCGGCGTCCTCGGCTTCACCGACTCGGTCCTCCCCGCTCTGGAGCGAGGCATCCTCGCCGGCCACGACCTGATCCTGCTCGGTGAGCGCGGTCAGGCGAAGACCAGGCTGATCCGCCACCTCACCGGGCTCCTCGACGAGGAGACCCCCATCGTTGCGGGCTGCGAGGTCAACGACCACCCCTTCCGCCCGATCTGCGCCCGGTGCCGGGCGCTCGTAGCCGAGCACGGGGGCGACACGCCGGTGGCCTGGGTCGGCCGTGACGCGCGCTACGCGGAGAAACTCGCCACCCCCGACACGAGCGTGGCCGACCTCATCGGCGACGTGGACCCGATCAAGGTGGCCGAGGGCCGACACCTGGGCGACGAGCTCACGATCCACTACGGGCTCGTACCCCGCACGAACCGTGGGATCGTGGCGATCAACGAGCTGCCGGACCTCCCCGAGCGGATCCAGGTGGCCCTCTTCAACATCCTCGAGGAGCGCGACGTGCAGATCCGCGGGTACAAGGTCCGCCTGCCGCTCGACCTCCTGCTCGTGGCGACGGCCAATCCCGAGGACTACACGCACCGCGGGCGGATCGTGTCTCCGCTGAAGGACCGCTTCGGGACCCAGGTCCGCACCCACTACCCAGACGATCCCGAGGACGAGATCGCGATCATGCGGCAGGAGGCGAGGCCGCCGGCCTCGGACATCCCGGTGCTGGTTCCCGTCTTCCTGGAGGAGGTGCTGGGCGAGCTTACCCGCGAGCTCCGCGAGTCGCCCCACGTGAACCACCGCTCCGGAGTCTCCGTGAGGTTCTCGATCGGGAACCTGGAGACGCTCGTGGCGGCCGCTCTGCGGCGTGCGGCCCGGACGGGGGAGGCCGAGGCGGTCCCCCGGCCCTGCGATCTGCCGGCCGTCCTCGACGCCTCGCTGGGGAGGATCGAGTTCGACACGATCGAGGAGGGCCGCGAGGAGGAGATCCTGACCCGCGCGCTGGCCTCCGCGATCCTCAAGGTGTTCCGGCGGCGGCTGGCCGGCTTCGATCTGAACCCGCTCCTGGATCGGTTCGACGAGGGCCTCGTGGTCTCGACGTCGGACCTGACGCCGGCGGCGCACATGCTGGGCCAGCTCGATCGGGTCCCCGGGCTGGCCAAGCTGCTCTCGGCAGTCGGAGCCCGAGAGGAGAGCCCGGGCGTGGCCGCCTCGGCCCTCGAGTTCGCCCTGGAGGGCCTCCACCTGTCCAGGCGGCTGAACAGGGACGCGGACGGCCGCGGCGCGTACCGCTACGAGTCGGCGGGCTGAGGGCGTGCGCCTCCGGTACTCGCGCTGGGACGGGAGCCAGGACCCGCTCGGGCCGGAGCTGTCGGCGGCCGAGGTGCTCGAGGCGATGTCCGACGACCTGCTGGAGGGCGCGGGGCCCGAAGCGGCCCTCCGGGGCCTGGCCCGCCGGGGGATCCGGGGCCGCATCACCGGCACCGACGCCCTCCGGGCCCGACTCCGCGACGCGCGGCGCCGGGAGCAGGAACGGCTCGACCTCGAGGGACCCCTGCGCGAGGTGGCCGAGGAGCTCGAGGAGATCCTGGAGCTCGAGCGCAGCGCGCTCTCCCTCGACCCGGAGGACGACGCGCGGATGCGGGAGTCGTTCCTCGACGCGCTGCCGCGGGACCCGGCCGGGAGGATCCGCGAGCTCCGCGAGTACCGCTTCACCGACGCGGTGTCGCAGCGGAGGTTCGACGAGCTGATGGCGAAGCTCGCGGAGCAGGTGCTCGGCGCGTACTTCCGCCAGCTGGCCGGCGGGATGCGAGACCTCACCCCCGAGCACCTCGCGCGGATCAAGGACATGCTGGCCGAGCTCAACGCGATGATCGAGGCCCGCGATCGCGGCGAGCCCTACGACTTCCAGGGGTTCATGGAGCGGTACGGGGACATGTTCCCCGGGAGCCCCCGGACGCTCGACGAGCTGCTGGAGGGGATGGCCCGGCGGATGGCCGCGATGAGCCGGCTCATGGCGTCGCTCTCCCCCGACCAGCAGCGGGAGCTCCGGGAGCTGGCCGAGCAGGTGATGCGGGACATGGATCTTGCCTTCGAAGCAGACCGCCTGGGGAGCCACCTGGCGGAGCTGTTCCCCGACATGCCCTGGGGAGACCCGGTGGAGGGCGGAGGCGAGGGCTCGATGCCGCTCGACGCCACGGTCGGCGCGTTGGAGCGGGTCCACGACTTCGACGAGCTCGACCGCGCGCTCCAGGGCGACTATCCGGGCGCCTCGCTGGACGACCTGGACGAGGACGCGGTGCGGCGGACGCTGGGGGAGGAGGCCGTGGCCGACGTCCGGCGCCTGAAGCGGATCGAGAAGGTGCTGGAGGAGGCGGGGCTCCTCTCGAGGAAGGACGGCCGACTCCAGGTGACGCCGCGCGGGGCGCGGCGGCTGGGCGAGCGCGCGCTGATCAAGGTGTTCGAGCGACTGCGCCGCGATCGCGAGGGGGCCCACGAGGCCCGCGAGACCGGCGCGGGCGCCGAGCCCACCGGCGCCACGCGTCCCTGGCGCTTCGGGGACCCGGCCCTGATCGACGTCCAGCGAACGGTGTTCAACGCGGTGCTGCGCGAGGGTCCCGGCGCGAGCGTCTCGCTGAGGCCCGACGACTTCGAGCTGATCGAGGCCGAGACCCGTACGGAGACGGCCACCGCGCTGCTGCTCGACCTCTCCTTCTCGATGCCCCTCCGAGGACACTTCCTCCCGGCGAAGCGGATGGCGCTGGCGCTCCATGCCCTGATCGAGGGTCGGTACCCGCACGACCGGCTGTACCTCGTGGGGTTCTCGGACTACGCGCGCCAGCTCCAGCCCGAGGACCTGACGGCCCCTGGGTTCGAGCGCGTCTACGGGACGAACATGCACCACGCCTTCCATCTGGCGGGGCGGCTGCTGGCCCGACACCCGCGGGCCACGCGCCAGGTGATCATGGTCACCGACGGCGAGCCGACCGCGCACCTGGAGGGCGACGAGGTCTTCTTCTCGTGGCCGCCGGTGCGGGAGACGATCCG
>DASUTZ010000200.1:0-6549 GCA_036374295.1 Actinomycetota bacterium | reverse complement strand
CCGAGGCTACGAGCGTGAGCCCCGCCACGAGGGGGCCGTGAGGACTCCCCCGAACGGATGAGGTCGAACGGCCTACCCGTCTCGCCAGCGCACGGGGACGACCCGTACGGGCTCCGAGATCCCTTTCAGGGAGACCGTTCGCGGATCTCCGGAGACCGTCGTCCCGCCCCCCCTTGCCGTCTCCTCGCTGGCCAGGATCTCCCCGCCGCGGGCCTCCGCGGCGATCCGGGCCGCCTTGTGCACCTCCACCCCTCCGTAGTCCTGTCCGCGCCTCGTCGCCTCGGCCGTGTGGACGCCGATGCGGACCCGGGGGGCGAAGCCGTGGGTTCTTCGGTGCTCTGCGAGCGCGCGCTGTACGGCCACCGCGCACGCCAGGGCCGACGCTGGATCCTCGAAAGACACGAAGAACCCGTCGCCCGTGTGGTGTGCCACCTCCCCGCCGTGGGAGGCGAAGAGCGAGCGGAGCGTGCGATCGTGCCACCCGAGCAGGCTCTCCCAGGCCTCGTCGCCGATCACGCCGACCAGGTCCGTCGAGCGCTCGATGTCGGTGAACATGAAGGCCCGGCGCACCCGCTCGGGCCTCTCGGCCGCGGTAGGCGTGCCGACGAGCTCCGCCGCGGCCTCCGCGGCCGGCCGTGCCCCGAGGGTCTCGAAGGCGCTCCGAGCGGCCCTGGCCTCCATCCGCGCCCCGTCCTCGTCGCCGGTCGCCCGGCAGGCTCGCGCCAGCAGCAGCCGCACCTCGGCGATCTCATAGGGAGCGTCGAGGCCCCTCCAGCCGTCCCTCGCCTCGCGGAGGTGGGGCAGCGCGGCCTCGGCATCCCCGCGGGCCAGGAGCAGGGCCCCCCGCACCGAGGAGAGCGTCGCGCGCATCGCCGGTGCGCCGTGCCCCTCCACGATCTCTGCGAGCTCCTCGGCGGCCGCGGCCGCCGTCTCCAGGTCCCCCGCCTCCAGAGCGATCATGGCCTGGGCGGGCAGGTGCCGCATGCGGGCAAGTCGATCATCCCCGGCCTCGGCCAGGGCCTGGGCGATCCCGGCCGCGGCCGCCTCCACGCGCCCCTGGGCGAGCCGGAGGAGGGACAGCCCCGGCTGAGGACTCTTCCCGTGCTCGTGCGCTGCGGCGAACGCAGCCTCGGCGGCGGCGACGTCACCCATCCTGCGGCGGACTTCCGCGATCTCGTACCAGGCGTGACCCAGCCCCGAGTAGAGGTTGAAGCGCGGCAGCTCGTCGCAGGCCAGCCGGGCCTCCTCCTCCGCCTGCTCCAAGGCTCCCCGCAGCCGCAGAAGCTCGGCCCGGTGGACACGACACACCCCCGGGAACCCCGTGATCGAGTGACGCTCGCACCAGCGCATCGTGGCCTCGGTCCACTCGGCTGCGCGGCCGTAGTCGCCGAGTCGGGAGCAGATACCGATCATGCCGCAGTACACGTAGCCCGTGGCGGTGGGGTCGAGCTCCCCGCCGACCGCCGCCACCATGACCTGATCCATCAGGGCCAGCCCCTCGGTCACCTGCCCCCGGGAGCAGAGGATGTGGCCCATGTCGTGGAGACTCATCGCCTCGAGATCCCGGTCCCCGAGACGCCGGGCGATCTCGAGCGCTCGATCGTAGTGGCCCAGCGACTCCTCCTCGTCTCCGCCCATGGCGAGGGTCATGAGCCCCTGGATCCAGGCGAGCCAACCGTGGACGGGGGCGTCCGGGTCGTCGGCGACCAGCTCGGCCGCTCGGGAGGCCCATCCCTGGGCCTGGGGGCCCGCCATGCGCATGCCGTGCTGCTCGGCGACGCGGAAGGCCATCATCGCTGCCTCCCTGCGATCGTCCTCCTTGAGGTAGGCGGCGTAGGCCCGCTCCAGGGCCTCGATCACGTCGTCGGGGCGGGCGGCCCACCAGGCGGACTCCGCCAGGAGGGCGAGCCCCTCGGCGGCGAGTGAGCCCCGGCGGTCCGCCTCCGACAGGTTCTCGTACGCCTCCTGCCAGGCGTGACGCTCGAGCGCCTCCCGGCCGGCCGCGATCGCGTCTTCGGCTGGGCGGGGCATGTGAGAATCGTACGATGATCCGGCTCCGGGCTGCACTGAGGGTCCGTCCCGGTGAGGGCGGCCTCGTCCTCCGATTCCTCGCCGTGATGCTCGTGGGCCTGTTCGGGGCGACCCTGGGAGGCGCGGCGGTCGAGTCGCTCTTCTTCTCGCGGTTCGGCCCGCACTTCCTCCCGTACCTCTACATGGCGCTGGGGGTGGCCACCTTCTTCGTGATGGCCGCGATGAGCGCGGTCCTTGCCCGTCCCCATCCGGGCCGGGTGCTGGCGACGCTCCCGCTCGGGCTCGCCGTCCTCCTGCTCGCCGCGCGGACGACCCTGCTGCTCGACCAGCGGTGGCTCTACCCGGTCCTCTGGGTCGTGATGATGATCGCGTGGACCACCCAGGTCATGGTCTCGTGGGGCCTGGCCGGCGACGTCCACGACACGAGGCAGGCCAAACGGCTGTTCCCGCTCTACGGGGTGGGGCTGATCCTGGGCGGGATCGCGGGCGGCCTGGTCACGGGGCCGCTGGCGGCCCTGCTCGGCACCGAGAACCTCTTGCTGATCTGGGCGGCCGCGCTGATCACGGTCTTCGCCCTGGGACGGGCGGTCGTCGGACCCGGGGTCCGCCGGCGGCGACGAGGCCGTCGCGCGTCGGTCCTGGCCGAGGCGGGGGAGGCGCTCAGACAGGTGCGCGCGGCCCCGCTCCTTCGATGGCTGTCGCTCGCGCTGATGCTGTTCGCGCTGCTGTACTTCACGCTGAGCCTCCAGTTCGCCGAGGCGGCAACCGCTCGGTTCCCTCGGACGGAGGAGCTGGCGGGGTTCCTCGGCGGGTTCATGGCCGTGTCGAACGCGGCGGCGCTGCTCCTCTCGCTCCTGGTGGCGAACCGTCTCTTCGCGCGGTTCGGGGTCCCGGCGATGGTTCTGGCGCTCGCCGCGATCTACGCGGTGGGCTTCGGCGTGCTGGTCGCCGCCTCTGGGTTCGCCATCCTCGTGGGCTTCCGGTTCGTCCAGATGGTGTGGGTGAACGGGGTGTGGGGGACCGGGTGGCAGGCGCTCTACAACGTGATCCCCTCCGAGACCAGGGCCAGGATCAGGAGCTTCATGGACGCGGGGCCGCTGCAGGCGGGGGTGGTGCTCTCGGGCGCGATGCTGGTCCTCGCGGACCGCGTCCTCTCGGGTCGTGCCCTGGCGGCCCTGGGCGTGGCCGCGGCAGGTCTCACCGCGTGGGCGATGTGGAGAGCCAGGCGGGCGTACGGCGAGGCGCTCGAGGTGGCGCTCCGGGCGGGCAACCCGGACGTCTTCGGGAGCGAGGACGAGCCCTTCACCGGGCGGGCCTGGGACGCCGAGGCGGTGCAGGCGGCGCTGGGGGGCGCGTCCACCCGCGACCCCGTCGTCCGCCGGATCTCCATGGAGGTCCTGTCGCGGTTGGACGCGCCCCCCGCCCTCCCCGCCCTCCTCGATGCCCTCTCGGACCCCGACGCGGAGGTGCGGGCGGCCGCGGCTCGGGGCGTGGGGAGGGCGGGGGGCCCCTCGCACGCCGCCGCGATCGAGGCGCTGCTGGATGACCCCGACGCCGGGGTCCGGGGCAGCGCCGTGCAGGCGATGCGGGCCCTGGGAGGTGGGGCCGCGAGCACCTCGCTCCGACCCCTCCTGACTGATCCCGATCCCGAGATCGCGGCGAGGGCGGCCGCCACGCTCGTCGCCTCGGGCGACGAGCAGGCGCTCGACCTGCTGGTGGAGATGGCGGTGGCCGTGGAGCCCGACCGGCGACGAGCTGCGGTGACGGCCCTGGCCGAGACGGGCGCGGATCCGGACATCGTCCTGGAGCGGATGTCGGATCCCGATGTGTCGGTGCGCCGCGCCGCGGTGGCCGCGGCCGGGTCGCTCGAGGCCGGGGGCGCCGCCCGGGCGGTCCTCCAGGCTCTCCAGGATCCCCACCCGAGTGTGCGGGAGGCCGCGGTCGAGGCCCTGCGAGACATCCGGCACGCCGACCCCGACCTGCTCCGTGCCTACGTCGAGCGGGAGACGGGCGAGGCGCTCCGGTACGACGGCCTGTGGAGGGCCCTGGGGAACGACGGCGACCCGCGCATGGGGCTGCTGGCCTCGGCCGTCCGGGAGGAGTCGCTGACCCACGCCCGCAACGCGCTGCGGGCCGCGGCCCTCACCGGTGATCCGAGCGCCGTGGAGCTGGCCGCGGCCAACCTGGAGAGCCGGGACGCGCAGCAGCGCGCGAACGCGCTCGAGATGCTCGAGGCCGTGGGTCCCCGAGCCCTCGTGCGACCGATCGTGGCGCTCTGGGAGGGAGCCCCCGAGCCCCGCGGCGACCGGGCCAGGGCGCTCCTGCGCCTCCTGGACGACGCCGACCCGTGGCTGCGATCATGCGCCGCCTTCGCCGCGGCCACCACCGAAGGAGGGAAGCAGATGGAGACGCTGGCCACGTTGTCGGCGATGGACCGAGTGCTGTTCCTGCGGAACGTGCCGCTGTTCGCGGACCTCACGCCGCGCGACCTGGGCCGGATCGCGGGGGTGGCCACCGAGCACGTCTTCCAGGACGGCGAGTTGATCGCCGAGCAGGGCGAGCCCGGGGACGAGATGCACGTGGTCGTCTCCGGCGAGATCCGGGCGATCGTGGAGGACGACGCGGGTGGCCGGCAGGAGGTGGGCCGCCGGGGTCCCGGCGACTACGTTGGTGAGATGGCCATCATCAGCGATCAGCCGAGGATGGCATCGCTCGTGTGCGTGGGGGACGTGCGGACCCTGGCCCTCGACCGCAAGCGCTTCGAGCGGATCCTCACCGACCGGCCGGAGGCCAGCCTCGCCGTGATGCGCGTGCTCTGCGACCGCCTGCGCGAGGCACACGGCCAGCTGCCCTCGTCGGCCTGACTGGGTCGACCGGTGCCTGCTCCGTGCAAAGATACGTCCGTCACGGACAGGAGGTTGGGGATGGGTGAGCAGGAGAACCGCCGGGTCATCGAGCGTCTCATCCAGTGCATCAACGATGGGAAGATCGAGATCATGGACGAGCTGTTCCACGAGGACGCTGTGATGGACTGGCCGCAGTCCGGTGAGATGGTGGTCGGCGGGGACAACCGCCGCGCGATCTACGGCGCCTTCCCCCAGCTGCCCACGATCACTCCCCGCCGCATGGTCAGCGGGGGCGACCTGGTGGTGGCCGAGGCATCCCTCGACTACGGCGGCGGGACCGTCTACGCGACCGTCTTCATCTTCGAGCTCCGGGACGGCAGGATCGAGCGGGAGACGGCCTATTGGAGCGAGGCCTTCGAGCCGCCGGATTGGCGCTCGCAGTGGGTCCAGGTGGCTGGCGCCTGATCGGAGCTCAGCCCCGCCGATAGACGGTCCCAGTGAACAGGGCCACGGGGGTCCCCTCGCCGGAGACGACCTCGATCTCGTAGGTGGCCGTTCGGGCGCCCAGCGAGACCTCGCGGGCCTGGGCCGTCAGCAGGTCCCCGGCCTTCGCCGGCCGCGTGAAGTGGATCGTCGCCGCGATCGCCATCGCCTCGGGTCCGTGGCTGTTCGACGCGACGGCGAGGGCGGCGTCGGCCAGGCTGAAGATGAAGCCCCCGTGGGCCATGCCGTGCGGGTTGAGGTGGTCCTCGGAGACGCGCCCTCGAACGGTCGCGCGGCCCGGGCCCTCTTCGAGCAGCTCCAGGCCGAGCAGGCGGGACAGCGGATCGATCACGGGCCGCAGGCTACCGGTCCCGGACGGCCGGCGTCGTCCCTGGCAGGCGGCCTCGGTACCTAGCAACGAGCCGGTAGACGCCGGCGGCGACCCAACGGACGGGCGGGAGGCGGATCGCGACGCCGAGCGCCCCCCAACCGCCGCCGATCGCGCGGAGCGCCGCGGCTACCGCGAGGTGCCCGGCTCGACGGGTGCCGTCGGCGTCGATCCACCACACCATGCGGGCCGCCTCCGCCGGGGAGAGCCCGAGCCGATCGAGGGGCGCCCGCTGCCAGGGGACGGCGCGGGCACCCGGGGGCAGACGCCGCTGGACCCAGCGCGCCGCGCGGGTGCAGAAGCCGCAGGCCCCGTCGAACACGAGGAGGTCCACCCGTTCCACCACGGCTCCACGGTACCCCGCAAGGGTTAGACCACGCGTGTTGCGGAGACTCATCCATCATCCATGGCAGACCATCGAGAGGCGGAGGACCGCGAGCGCCGGGCTCGGCTGATCGACGAGCGGCTGAGCCCGGTGATGGCCGTGCTCGGGATCCTCTTCCTGCTCGTCGTTGTGGGGCAGGCCCTGGCCATGCCCGGAAGCGGGCTCCGACACACCCTGGCCACGCTCATCTGGGTCCTGTGGGGCTTGTTCGTCACGGAGTTCTTCGTGCGGCTGTGGGTCGCGCCTTCGGCCGGTCGGTACCTGAGGCGGAACTGGTGGCAGGTCCTGCTGCTCGCCATCCCCGTGCTGAGCTTCGTCCGGCTGCTGATCCTCGCTCGTCTGGCCAGGATGGGCCGGCTCGTCTCCTCGGCTCTCCGCGGCACGCGCTCGGCCCGGTCGCGGCTCGGGAGCCGGCT
>DASUTZ010000199.1:0-14765 GCA_036374295.1 Actinomycetota bacterium | reverse complement strand
CCGCTCCAGCGTCTCGATCATCCGCGAGGCCCGCACCTTCAGCTTCTGTCCCTCGTAGAAGAGCTTCTGGGGATCGAGCCGGCTCAGCACTCTCGACCCCACGTTCCTGACCAGGAACGAGCCGGCCACCGAGAACGGGTCGAGCTCGGGGTCGAGGTCCGAGACGATCAGCTGGACCTGGGCCAGGGCCTTCCCGGTGAGCGCGAGCGAGGCCGGCAGCCGCACTTGGTGGCGGACGGAGATCTCGGTGATCTCCTGGAGGATCGGGCCGAGCTGGATGTCGCGCAGGGACAGCCCGCGGTAGCGGTCCACCATGTGCCCAAGCTCCTCCTGGAACGCGTGGAGGTCGAGGTCTTGGCGCTGGTCCTCGCCCGTCAGCATCAGCACCATGTCCGAGAGGAACGCCACGTCCTGCTGCCAGAACGCCATGATCAGCAGGACCAGCAGCTCGCGGACCTCGGGGCCGAGCTCCCCGACCATACCCACGTCCAGGAACCAGACCTTGCCGTCGGCCCACAGCAGGTTCCCGGGGTGCGGGTCGGCGTGGAAGAAGCCGTCCCCCAGCACCTGCCGGTAGTAGGACTCGAGGAGCTGACGGGCGGCCTCGATGCGCTCGGGCCCGAGCGGCGCCTCGTGGACGGGGACCCCGCGGATCGCCTCCAGGACCAGCAGCCGCTCGGTGGAGAACTCCGTGTACACGCGGGGGACGTCGAGCCTCGAGTAGAGCGTCAGCACCTCGCGGAGCCGCTCGGCGTTCTTCGCCTCGATCGAGAAGTCGAGCTCGCGCTGGAGCGACTCCGAGAGCTGATCCACGATCGCCGGGAGATCCACGACGGCCCGGAGCGCCTTCTTGTCCCGCGTCTTCTCCGCGAACATCTGCAGCAGCCCGAGGTCCTGGAGGATGTCCTGCCGCGCGGTCGGCCGCTGGATCTTGACGACCACCTCGTCGCCGTCGGCGAGCGTCGCGACGTGGACCTGGGCCATCGTCCCCGCGGCCAGGGGCTCGGGCTCGATGCTCTCGAAGACGTCTTCCCACGGGACCCCGAGCTCCTGCTCCATCACCGCCACGATCTCCTCCTCGGAGACGGGCGGGACGCTGCTGTGCAGGCTCGAGAGCTCGTGGATGAAGGGCTGGGGGAGGAGGTCGGGTCTGGTGGCGAGCACCTGGCCTAGCTTCCCGAAGGTGGGGCCCAGCTCCTCGAAGGCGGTCCGCAGCTTCCCGGCGCGGTCGCGGAGGTCCTGGTCCGAGGCGCCGGGCCGGAAGAGGTCGCGGAGCCCGGCCTTGGCCATGACCCTGCCGATCCGCGCGGCGCGGGGCAGGAGGTGGGGCTCGGTCTCGGCAGCCTCCCGCTCCTCGCGCGTCGGGTGGACCACCCGGTCCTCGGGCGAGACGGTGTTGGCGATGATCACCGTGCAGGTGGCGCTGTGGGAGACGCGGTTGGCGATGTTGCCCAGGAGGAACCGCTTGCGGCCGGCCATGCCGAAGTTGCCCACGACCACCGCGTCCACCTCCTCCTCGGCGGCCGCGCCGCAGATCGCTGCGGCCGGATCGTCGTCCACCACGACGCGGGCCTTCCCCCGGGCGCCGGCGACCTCCTCGGCCAGGAGGCGCAGCTCCTCGAACGCGTGCTGGGCCCGGGCTCCCTCCTCGATATCGGTCTCCTGTTCGGGGAGGATCACCTGCAGCACGAAGAGCTCCGACTCGAACCGGGAGGCCAGGTCGGCGGCCCAGCGGACGGCCCGGTCGGCGGAGGAGGATCGGTCGGTGCCCACGAGGATGCGCTGCACGGCGAGCGGATGATACCGCGGGCGAGGTGCTAGCCTGCCCCGCCGTGGGGGGAGAAGGGTGACGCGGGCGGCGACGAGGCCGAGGCTGGTGACGCCGGCCTTCCTGCTCATCGCCCTGTCGACGCTGGCCTACTTCGTGGCCGAAGGGGCCCTGATCCCGACCGTGCCCCGGTACGTGGAGGGGCCGCTCGGAGGCGGGGAGTCGGCCGTGGGGATCGTGGTCGGCGCGTTCGCGGTCACCGCGCTGCTGTTCCGTCCGTGGGCCGGGCGGCTGGCCGATCGTCGCGGTCGCCGCTTCGTGATGCTGGTCGGGATGGTGGTCTTCGCGGCGTCGGTGGCGGGCTACGTCGTGGCCGAGTCGATCCCGCTGATGGTGGTCATGCGGCTCATGACCGGCGCCGGTGCCGCGTTCTTCTTCGTGGGCGCGGCCACCGCGGTGACCGACCTCGCCCCCGAGGCTCGTCGGGGCGAGGCCATCTCGTTCTTCTCGCTCTCGCTGTACGCGGGGGTCGGGGCGGGCCCGGTGCTGGGGGAGGTGGCCGTCTCGTCGTCGGGCTTCGACCTCGCCTGGTGGCTGATCGTGGGGGCGTCCGTGCTGGCGTTCGTCCTCGCCGTGCCCGTCCCCGACACGAGGCCGCCCGAGCGCAGCGAGGGCAGGATGCGGATCGTCCACCCGGCGGCGGTCGTCCCGGGCCTCGTGATCCTGGCCAGCATCTGGGGGATGGCCGGGTTCTTCGCCTTCACGCCGCTGTACGTGGAGCGACTGGGGCTGGAGGACTCGCGCTTCGTCTTCCTGCTGTTCTCGGGCGTGGTCCTGCTGATCCGGGGGTTCGGGGCGAAGCTCCCCGACCGGCTGGGTCCGGGGCGAGCGGCTCGCGCTGCGCTGACGGCGTCGGCGCTGGCGCTCCTCGTGATCGGGACGTTCGAGTCGACGCCGGGCCTGTTGATCGGTACGGCGATCCTGGGCGTGGGCGTGGGCCTCGCCTTCCCCGCGCTGATGTCGATGACGATCGCCAATACGAAGCCCGCGGAGCGCGGCGCGGCGGTGGGTACCTTCTCGGCGTTCGTGGACCTTGCGTTCGGGGTGGGGCCGCTGACGCTCGGGTACGTCGCCGAGGCGCTGGGCCTGCGGTCCGTGTACTTCACCGCGGCGGGGGTGGCGCTGCTCGGGCTCGTGATGCTGGCGGTGCGGCGCCGCAGGCGCCTCGGTCCACGACGCCGGAGGCGTCGCGCCGAGCCGGAGTTCCCGGTGCCAGAGATCCCGGCCTGATCAGCCCATCGGCGCTTCGAGAAGGGCCGTTGAGCACTAGGATGGGAGCGCGCCCGGCATCCGGCCGGGACGGAACCGGGAAGGAGATCGAGGGCCCCGCCGAGGCCGGCGGAGGCCCCATCGTGCTGTGCGGAAGCTGCTGGAACCCCTGATCGAGAGCGAGGCCCTGCAGGCGGTCCTCGCGCGGCCGGGCCCGGTGCGGGTGGACCCGGCCGGTCACGCCTACGCGATCGCGGCGCTGGCGGAGGCGCTGGAGGGGCCGGCGCTCGCGGTGACGGCTGGGCCGCGCGAATCGGCGCCCCTGGCCCACGACGTAGCCGCGTACCTGGGCGCCGATCGCGCGGCCCACCTCCCCGCTTGGGAGGCGCTCCCAGTGGAGGGGATCAGCCCCTCGCCGGAGACCTCGGCCCGCCGCCACGCGGCGATCCGCCGAGCCCGGGAGGCCCGTGGCGCGTTCGTGCTGGTGGCGCCGGCCGTGGCCGTCGTCCAGAGGCTGCTCCCCCAGGTGGGTGCGGTGGACCCGCTCGTCGTGGAGGCAGGCCAGGAGATCGGCCCCGACGAGCTGGCGGATCGTCTTGTCGCCCTGGGCTACACGCGCTCGGATCTCGTCACCCACCGGGGCGAGTTCGCCGTGCGCGGCGGGATCGTGGACGTCTTCCCCGGGGCCGCGCCCCGCCCGGTCCGCATCGAGCTGTTCGGGGACGAGGTGGAGTCCCTCCGCGAGTTCTCGGCATCCACCCAGACCTCGACCGGGAGGCTCTCGCGGCTCGAGGCCGACCCCGTCCGCGAGCTGCTCCCCACGCCCCAGGTCATGGAGCGAGCCCTCGAGGCCGTTCCACGCCACAAGGACCGCTTCCGCGACGCGGTGGACCGCGTCTCGCAGGGCCTCCTCTTCGAGGGGATGGAACAGGCCGGCCCGCTGATCTTCGAGGACCTCCCGCTGGTGCGGGACCGGCTACCCGGCGGTGTCTGGGCCGTCGTGACGGCGCCGCGCACGGCCGAGGAGCGCGCGGAGTCCGCCCGCCGGGAGTGCGAGGCCCTGGCCGACGCGCTCGGGTGGGCCGGGGTTGAGACGATGGCCGCTCCCGGCGAGGCCCTCGAGGGCATGGCCCACGTCGACCTCTCCGACTTCACCGAGGGCGTGGATCTCGGGATCGAGGGGTGGGGGCCGTCCCTGGGCGACCCGGGCCGGGTGGCGAGCCGAGCCGCGACGCTCGCCGGCGAGGGCTACACGGTGGCCGCCACCGCCCAGGGCCACGGCAGCCTCGACCGCGCCGTGGAGGTGCTGTCGGGCGCCGGGGTCTCGCCCGATCCCGCGATCTCCGACGGCCCCGTGACCGGCTTCGTCTTCCCGGAGGGGCGGGTGGCGGTGGTGGGGGAGGACGACCTCTTCGGGCGACGCCGCCGCACGCACGAGGCGCCGCGACTGGCGGGGAGGTCGGCCGGGGCGTTCGCCCTGGAGCTGTCACCCGGCGACTTCGTCGTCCACCGCGTTCACGGCGTGGCCCGGTACGCAGGGATGACGCGCCGCAGAATCGGCGACGCCGAGCGCGATTACCTCCTCCTGGAGTACGCGAAGGGGGACCGGCTCTTCGTCCCAGCCGACCAGGTCGACGTCGTCTCCAAGTACGTCGGGGGCGAGAGCCCGCGCGTGCACCGCCTCGGGACGAACGACTGGGTGCGCACCAAGGCCCGAGTGAAGCGGGCCCTCCGCGACATGGCCGGCGAGCTCGTCCGCCTGTACTCGGCTCGGATGGCCGCGAAGGGTCACGCCTTCCCCCCAGACGACGTCTGGCAGCACGAGCTCGAGACGGCCTTCCCGTACGAGGAGACCCCCGACCAGCTCACCGCGATCGACGAAGTGAAGCGCGACATGGAGGTCGCCAGGCCGATGGACCGCCTGCTGTGCGGCGACGTGGGCTACGGGAAGACCGAGGTCGCCCTGCGCGCCGCGTTCAAGGCGGCGACCTCGGGGAAGCAGGTGGCGGTGCTCGTCCCGACCACCCTGCTGGCCGAGCAGCACTTCGTGACCTTCGCCGAGCGGTACGCGCCCTTCCCCGTGCGGGTGGCGATGCTCTCGCGCTTCCTGTCGGCGAAGGAGCAGCGCGAAGTGCTGGACGGGCTGGCCTCGGGTGAGATCGAGGTCGTGATCGGGACCCACCGCCTGCTCGGGGCCGACGTGCGCTTCAAGGATCTCGGGCTCCTGATCGTGGACGAGGAGCAGCGGTTCGGCGTGGCCCACAAGGAGCGGCTGAAGCAGCTCCGCCTCGACGTGGACGTCCTGACGATGACGGCCACCCCGATCCCGCGAACCCTGGAGATGGCGCTGACGGGCATCCGCGACATGAGCGTGGTGGACACGCCGCCCGAGGACCGCCAGCCGGTGCTGACCTACGTCGGCTCCTGGGAGGACGACGTGGCCCTGGGCGCGGCCCGCCGCGAGCTGCGGCGGGGCGGCCAGGTCTTCTGGGTCCACAACGACACGAGGACGATCGACCGCCGGGCCGGCTGGCTGGCGGAACGCGTCCCCGAGGCCCGGATCGGCGTGGCCCACGGCCAGATGGACGAGAAGGTCCTGGAGAAGACGATGCTCGCCTTCTGGAACGGGGAGGTCGACGTCCTCCTGACGACGACGATCATCGAGTCGGGGCTCGACGTCCCCACCGCCAACACCCTCGTGATCGAGCGGGCCGACGCGCTCGGCCTCGCGCAGCTGTACCAGCTCCGGGGCCGCGTGGGGCGCTCGGCCGAGCGCGCCTTCGCCTACCTCTTCTTCCCGCCCCAGCGCCAGCTGACCGAGGAGGCCCACGCCCGCCTGTCGGCGATCGGGCGACACACCGCGCTGGGCTCGGGCTTCCAGATCGCGATGCGGGACCTCGAGATCCGCGGGGCCGGCAACCTGCTGGGTGCCGAGCAGTCGGGCCACATCGCCGCGGTGGGGTTCGACACCTACGCCCGGCTGCTCCAGGAGGCGGTGGCAGAGCTCCAGGGTGAGCCCCTCCCCGAGGAGGCCCCGGTCCGGATCGACCTCCCGATCAAGGCCTACCTCCCCCCGGACTACCTGGGCCAGGAGTCCCTGCGGCTCGACCTCTACCGCGAGATCGCCGGGGCCCGGGACGAGGCCGACCTCGACCGGATCCGGAGCGCCACCGAGGACCGGTTCGGGCCCCTGCCGCCCGAGGGCGACGCCCTGATCGAGCTCACGCGGCTCCGCATCGCCTGCGAGCGCCACGGGGTGGAGGAGGTCTCGACCTTCCGGGGCCAGGTCCGGGTCCGGCCCTTCGTCCCGGACGTGGAGGACCTGCCCGAGCGCACCGCCTGGCACGCGGCGACGAGCACCTTCAACCTCGACCCGCCCGCCCTGGCCGGCGCCGACCTAGCCCGTTGGCTCCGGGACCGGCTCGTCGAGGCCTCGGGCGCCCGGACGGAGCCGGCGGCATCCGGCTAGAATCCGGCGCGTGCGCCTGCGCCTCCTGAGCCTCCTCGCCGCCGTCTCGCTCGTCCTCTCGGGCTGCGCCGCCTTCGAGCCGGCCGCCGCGGTCGTCGGCCCCCACAGGATCGAGGACGACGAGTTCCTCAGGCTCCTCGACTTCATCATGGCCGACCCTCAGTTCGCGGAGGCGGCCGTGGCCAACCCCGACGTCGAGCGGGCCACGCTCCAGCGACAGCTGCTCACCTTCCTGATCCAGCACGAGGTGGTCGAGGAGAGGGCGCGCGAGGAAGGCATCCAGGCGGACCGCCGGCGCCTTGAGGAGCTGATGCAGGATCAGGCGATCCAGGACCAGATCGAGCGCTCGGACGCCACCGTCGAGGACGTCCGCGCGTTCGTGCGGGCCCAGCTGATCCGCAGCGACGTGGGCCAGGCGGTGGTCGAGGAAGAGGCCTCCGACGAGCGGCTGCAGGCCACCTACGAGGAGCGGGCCCGAGAGTTCACCGAGGTGCGCGCCTCGCACATCCTCGTCAGCAGCCAGGAGGAGGCGAGCCGCATCGTGGCGGAGGCCACGCGCTCGAACTTCGCCCGGCTGGCGCGGGAGCTCTCCGAGGACCAGGGATCGGGGGCGAACGGCGGAGACCTGGGCACCCGGGCCGCCGGCGCTTACGTCCCGGAGTTCGCCGATGCCCTGCTGGAGCTCCCTGTTGGCCGGATCGGAGGCCCGGTGCAGACCCAGTTCGGGTTCCACGTGATCCTGGTGCACAGCCGCGAGGCGATCCCCTTCGAGCAGGCGAGGGAGCAGCTGCTCCAGGAGCTGGGGCCCGAGGTCTTCCGGGACTGGATGCTGGAGCGGCTCCGCTCCCTGACCGTCCGCGTGAACCCCCGGTACGGGACGTTCGACGCCGAGACGGGGGAGGTCGTCGAGCGGAGGGCGACCACGCCGCTGCCGGGCCCGCAGACGACGCCCTGAGCGCGTGGGCGGGAGCCGCGCGCACCCTCCTGGCCGTGGCGGTCGCGGCGGCGCTGGTCTCGGGCTGCGGCGGCGACGAGGCCGGAACGGTGCCCACACCCGGGCCCGACGAGCCGACCTCCACGACGGCGCCATCGCCGACCGGCCCGCTCACCGAGGGCGAGCCCCAGATCGTCACCCTGCGGGAGGGCCTCGTGGACGTGCGGCCGGTGACCCTCGAGCGGATCGAGCGCCTGGGCCCGAGGCGCCTGCTGGCGGTCTTCTACGGCGGGGTGGAGGAGTGCTACGGAGTGGCGCGCGTGGACGTCGAGGAGCGGTCCGACGCCGTCACCCTGACCGTGTACGAAGGACGGGATCCGGAGGCCGCGACCTGCATCGAGATCGCGGCCCTCAAGGGGATCGAGGTGATCCTGGGGGAGCGCGTCGGCGACCGCGAGGTGCTCGACGGCACGGCAGTAGGATAGGCGCCGTGGCCGAGGTCCACGGCACCCCCGATCCGCTCGACCACGTCCCCACGGGCCCCGTGCCGTCGGGGCGCGGAGGCGAGCGACTCCTCGATCTCGTTCGAGTGGTCGCTCGCCTCCGCGCCCCCGACGGCTGCCCCTGGGACCGGGCCCAGACCCACATGTCGCTCCGCCGTCACCTCCTCGACGAGGCCTACGAGCTGATCGAGGCGATCGAGGAGGGCACGCCCGACGATCTCAAGGAGGAGCTGGGCGACGTCCTCCTCCAGGCGATCTTCCACGCGCAGATGGCGGCCGACGACGGGACCTTCGACGTGGACGACGTGGCCGAGGTCACCGTGGAGAAGCTGATCCGGCGCCATCCCCACGTGTTCGCCGAGGTGGAAGCCGACACCCCCGAGGCCGTCTACGCGAACTGGGAGCGGATCAAGGCCGAGGAGAAGGGCGAGCATGCCGTGGACGAGGGGGTCCCCAAGGCCCTCCCCGCCCTGATCGCGGCGCAGAAGGTCCAGCGCCGGGCGTCGGGCCGGGGCTTCGACTGGGCCGCGCTGGCCGGCGCCGTGGAGAAGGTCCGCGAGGAGCTGACCGAGCTCGAGGAGGCGGCCGCCGCCCATGCCGGCCGGGACGTCGAGGGCGAGGCCAAGGACGCCCTCGAAGGGGAGGTGGGCGACGTCCTGTTCGCCGTCACCGCCCTGGCCCGGAAGCTGGGCGTGGACGCCGAGAGCGCCCTCCGCTCCACGATCCGCAAGTTCGTCGAGCGCTTCGAGACGATGGACGAGCGGGCCCGGGAGGAAGGGGTACGGCTCGAGGACCTCCCGGAGGACGACCTCCTGCGGCGGTTCCGCGAGGCCCGCGCGTGACCCACCTGCTCTCCCTGGTCGGCATCGTCAGCATCTCGTTCTCTGCCATCTTCGTGAGGCTCGCCGACGTCTCCCCCGACACGGCGGCGTTCTTCCGGGCCGCCTACGCGGTCCCTGCGCTCGTCCTCGTGTGGCTCGTCTTTCGGGACCGCGACCGGCGGACGACCCGCGAGCGGTGGATGGCTTTCGCCGCCGGGCTCTTCCTCGCGCTCGACTTCGCTTTCTGGCACCGCGCCATCGAGGACATCGGCGCGGGCCTGGCCACGGTGATCGGGAACACCCAGGTTGTGTTCGTCGGGATCTACGCGTGGATGATCCTGCGCGAGCGGCCGACCCGGCTGGCGTTCGTCCTCGTGCCGACCGTGTTCGCCGGCGTCCTGCTGATCTCGGGCCTGGGGCGGGAGGACGCGTTCGGGAGCGACCCGCTGGCCGGCGTGTTCTGGGGCGTGCTGACGGGACTGATGTACACGGCCTTCCTGGTGCTGCTGCGCGCGTCGAACCGTGGCCTGGCCCCTCCCGCGGGTCCGCTGATGGAGGCCACGGTCGGCGCCCTCATCGGGATGGCGATCATCGGGCCGGTCTTCGATCCCTCGTTCTCGGTGGCGCCCAGCTGGCCGGCGCACGGCTGGCTGCTGGCGCTGGCGCTGATCTGTCAGGTCTTCGGGTGGCTGCTGATCACCGTCGCGCTCCCTCGCCTGCCCTCGCTTGAGACCTCGGTGATGCTCCTGCTTCAGCCGATGCTGACCGTGCTCTGGGCCTACCTGCTGTTCTCCGAGATCCTGTCCCTGGTCCAGTGGCTCGGCGTGGCGCTCGTGCTGATCGGGGTGGGGACGCTCGCGGCCCGAGGCAGCGTCGAGCCCGAGGTAGAGCGGGAGACGGCGCTCCAGCAGTAGTGGCACGATGGCCCGCGTGGATCGGGCCACCTGGATCGTCGAGCTCCGGCGCGTGAACGAGGAAGAGGAGGACGTGCTCGCCCCGACGTACGACGAGCGCTGGGGCGAGATCGACGAGACGCACCGAGCCTTCGTCGAGCGGTTCCTGTCCATGGTCCCGCCCGCCGGGCGGGTGCTCGATGCCGCGTGCGGCACCGGGAAGTACCTCGGCATGGTCCTGGAGAGCGGTCGCTCCGTCCTGGGCGTGGATCATGCCGGGGCCTGTCTCGTCGAGGCGAAGGCGAAGCACCCCGGGGCCGAGACGGAGCGGCACGACCTCCAGGACCTCGCCTACCGGGAGGCGTTCGACGGCGTGATGTGCGTCGATGCCATGGAGATGATCCCGCCCGAGGATTGGCCGGACGTCCTGCGTCGATTCCGTCGGGCGATCGCCGGCCGGGGCCCCCTCTACCTGACGGTCGAGATCGCGCCTCCGGAAGAGGTCCGGGCGGGAACCGAGGAGGGACGGCGGCGCGGCCTCCCGCTCGCGGACGGGGAGGTGATCTGGGAGGAGTACGGCTACCACCACTACCCGTCCCTCGATCGGGTGCGAACGTGGCTCAGGGAAGCCGGCTTCGCGATCGAAGACGAGGAGGAGCAGCCCCTGGAGGACGAGGGGTTCGCCTACCACCACGTGCTCGCGCGCGCCGTCTGACGAAGGTGCGTGTTCGGGGGCCCTCCCCGTCCTAGAATCGGATGCCCATGCCACCCATCGAACGCATCCGTGCGCGAGAGATCCTCGATTCCCGCGGCAACCCCACCGTGGAGGCCGAGGTCGGGCTGGCCGACGGCTCGCTCGCCCTGGCCGCGGTGCCGTCCGGCGCCTCGACCGGCGAGCACGAGGTCCTGGAGCTGCGCGACGGCGGCGACCGCTACAGGGGGAAGGGCGTCCTGAAGGCTATCGAGAACATCCACGAACGCATCGAGCCCTCGCTCCAGGGCGTCGAGGCCCTCGATCAGCGCGAGGTCGACCGCATGATGATCGACCTCGACGGGACGCTCGACAAGTCCGGTCTTGGGGCCAACGCGATCCTCGCCGTGTCGCTGGCGAACGCCAAGGCGGCCGCGATCTCGTCCGGGCTGCCGCTGTACCGCTACCTCGGAGGCCCGAACGCCCACCTCCTCCCCGTGCCCCTGCTGAACGTCATCAACGGCGGCGCGCACGCGGACAACGCGATCGAGCTCCAGGAGTTCATGCTCGCGCCCCGCGGGGCGGCGTCGTTCTCGGAGGCGATCCGCTGGGGCTCCGAGATCTTCCACACCCTGAAGGAGCAGCTCCACGGAAAGGGCCTGTCCACCGCCGTGGGCGACGAGGGCGGGTTCGCGCCCGACCTCCCCGGCTCGGCCGCGGCCTGCGAGGCCCTGGTGGGCTCGATCGAGGCGGCCGGCCTGGAGCCCGGATCCGACGTGGCGATCGCGCTCGACGCGGCGGCCAGCGAGATCTTCCGAGACGGCTCGTACCACCTCGAGGGGGAGGCCCGCTCGGCCGAGCAGATGGCGGAGTACTACGACCGCCTCGTGACCGACTTCCCTATCGTGTCGATCGAGGACCCTCTCGACGAGAACGACTGGGAGGGCTGGGCGGCCGTCACGAGCCTGCTCGGCAACCGGATCCAGCTCGTGGGCGACGACCTGCTGGTGACGAATCCCGAGCGCCTCTCCCGCGCGATCGCCGAAGCCTCCTGCAACGCGATCCTCGTCAAGCCGAACCAGATCGGGAGCCTCACCGAGACCCTCGACGTCGTGGACGCCGCCGTGGCCTCGAGTTTCGGCGTCGTGATCTCGCACCGGTCGGGCGAGACCGAGGACTCCACGATCGCCGACGTGGCCGTGGCGACGAACGCGGGCCAGATCAAGGCCGGCGCCCCCTCCCGCGGCGAGCGGACGGCGAAGTACAACCGTCTCCTCAGGATCGAGGAGGAGCTGGGCGACACGGCCCGATACGCGGGCGCCGCGGTCTACCGGAGGTTCGGGCGATGAGCGCGAGGGGTCACGCCCTGCCCCGACCCAGGCTCAGCCGTCGCGCGGCCGGCCTCGCCGCCATCTCGTTCGTCCTGCTGCTGGCGCTCGTCCTCCCGCTTCGCCAGTACGTGATCCAGCGGAGCGAGATCGCAGGTCTGGAGCGAAAGGTGCAGCGCCTCGAGGAGGAGCGCGCCACGCTGGAGCACCGCGTGGAGCGGCTGCAGGAGCCCGAGTACCTGGAGCGCATCGCCCGTCAGTGCCTGGGGATGGTGAGACCGGGCGAGATCGCCTTCGTCGCGGTCCCCGAGGACGGCCAGTCCCTCCCCGCGTCCTGCTGAGCCGTGCGGCTGAGGAACCTCACGACCGAGGATCTCTGGCTCTACGAGGCGATCTACCGTGACCCTCGGATGTGGGAGCACCTGGGCGGTCCACACCCGAAGGAAGGGCTGGCCGAGAAGCTCGAGCGGGACGCGGCCGCCACCGAAGCCGACGAGGTGTGGGTCCTCGTGATCGTCCTCGAGGAGGAGACCGCCGCGGGAACCGTGGCGATCTGGCCGCACGAGCTGGACGGCGAGGTGATCACCGAGATCGGGTGGATGGTGCTCCCCGACCACCAGGGGAAGGGCGTGGGGAGCGCGGGGGTGCGGATGGCGCTCGACCGTGCCCGGGAGAAGGGGCGGTGGGACGTGCTGCACGCGTTCCCTCCCGTGTCGAACGCCGCCTCGAACGCGATGTGTCGGACGCTGGGGTTCACGCTCGTGGGAGCGCGCGACTACACGGCTCGAGTCACCCTACGCGTGAACCACTGGCGGCTCGACCTGCGGTCAGCGTAGAGGTGCGGCCGCCGCCTCCTCTCGCTTCGGCGCGGGGCGTGTGCCACCATCGCGGAGGCCGCTCGGGAGGAAGGGGGACCGGACCATGGCGACGTCCGCGGAGGGCTCCGCGACGGCGACGGCACATGACGGACATCCTCTCCGATCGGGGCGTGGGGCGAGTCTCTTCCCGACCCTGACGGCCGGCGTGGTGGTGGGGGTCCTCGAGGTGGTCGTGGCCACGTCCTTCGCCGCTCTCATCTTCAGCGGGCCGCTGGCCGAGCACCTCCCGGCTGGCATCGGCCTCGGACTCGTGGCTGCCGCGGCGATCCTGATCACCGTGGCTCTCGTGAGTAGCCATCGGGGCACGTTCGGCAGCGTCCAGGACATCTCCGCCGCGGTGCTGTCCATCGTGGCTGCGTCCATCGTGGCCGACCTTCCCCCGGAAGACCCTCGCGTCTTCCTCACGGTCGTCGCGGCCATCACGTTGACGAGTCTCCTGACAGGCGGGTTCTTCCTCCTGCTTGGGACCTTCCGCCTGGGGGACGTGATCCGGTTCGTCCCCTATCCCGTCGTCGGTGGCTTCCTGGCCGGCACGGGCTGGCTCCTGTTCCGAGGGGGGATGGAGGTCGTGAGCGGCGTGCCCCTCGCGTTCGGGCGTCTGGGGGTGCTCGCGGAATCGGACGTGCTCGCGCGGTGGATCCCCGGCGTCGTCTTCGCCGTGGTCCTGCTGGTCCTGGCGCGGCGGTCGCAGCACCCGATGGTGATCCCCCTCAGCGTGCTCGGCGGGATCGGGGCATTCTACGTGGTGGTCCTGGTCGCCGGCGCGGGCATCGGGGCCGTGGAGGAGGCCGGCTGGCTGCTCGGCCCGTTCCCGGAGGGGGGCCTGTGGGAGCCGTGGGTCGCCCGCTCCGTCGCGCAGGCGGACTGGTCAGCGGTCGTGGGAGAGGCCGGGAACCTCGCCACGATCCTCATCGTCTCCCTGCTGGCCCTGCTCCTGAACGCCAGCGGGATCGAGCTGGTGGTGGGCCGCGACCTCGATCTGAACCGAGAGCTCCGAGCGGCGGGGATTGCGAACCTGGCTGCGGGGCTCGGGGGCGGCCTCCCCGGGTTCCACGCGCTGAGCCTGACGGCGTTGGCGTACAAGATGGGCGCCCGGAGCCGCGCGGCCGGGGTCGTAGCCGGCGGTGTGTGCGTGGTGGCTCTGGTGGCGGGGGGCGGCATCCTCGGCATGTTCCCCCGACCAGTCCTCGGCGGGATCATCGTGTTCCTGGGGTTGGCCTTCCTGGTCGAGTGGGTGGTGGACGCGTGGGCGCTGCTCCCTCGATCCGAGTACCTGATCGTCGTGCTGATCCTGGTGGTGGTCGCCGCGGTCGGCTTCCTCCCCGGCGTGGCGCTCGGCGTGCTGCTCGCGGTGGTTCTGTTCGCCGTCGCCTACGGAAGGAGCGACGTAGTGAAGCACGCGCTCAGCGGCGCCACCTACCACAGCAAGATGGATCGGCCGCTCGCCCATCGTGAGGTCCTTCGGAGGGACGGGGACCGGATCCACGTCCTCGAGCTCCAGGGCTTCCTGTTCTTCGGAACGGCCAACGCGCTCCTCGACCGGATCCGGGCTCGGGCGACCGACGGGAAGCTTCCACCGCTCCGGTTCCTGGTGCTGGACTTCCGACGGGTCATCGGCCTGGACTCGTCGGTGGTGCTGAGCTTCTCCAAGACCCAGCGCCTGGCGGCCTCGTCCGGCTTCGCGATGGTCCTCACCAGCATGGGGGATGGTGTTCGGCGAGCGCTCGAGCAGGGCGGGCTCACCGAGGGAGACCCGTCCGTGCGGTTCTTCCCCGATCTCGACCGCGGCCTCCAGTGGTGTGAGGATGGGCTTCTGGACGAGGAGGGGGCTCCGGAGGAGCCACCGGGCACGCCGTGGCGGGAGGCGCTGGCGGGCGTGGGAATCCCCGAGGACGTCCTCCTGGGGTACATGGAACGTATCGAGGCCCCCGCCGGGGAGATCCTGATCCGCCAGGGGGATCGGACGGAGGACGTCCTCTTCCTCGAGTCCGGACAGGTGACCACCCAGGTGACCCGGGAGCGCGGAGGCCCGGTGCGCCTCCAGACCCTAGGTCCCGGAGCCGTGGTGGGGGAGGTAGCGCTCTACGCGGGGGGCGTCCGCTCCGCCACCGTGGTGGCCGAGCGGCCCAGCGTCCTGCACCGCCTCACCCGGGACCGACTCCACGAGATGGAGCAGCGGGACCCCTTCGCGGCCGCGGCCCTCCACCGGCT
>DASUTZ010000198.1:0-10498 GCA_036374295.1 Actinomycetota bacterium | reverse complement strand
CGAGCCCGCGCAGCGGGCTCGGCCGCCGCCACCCCCACGCTCACAGCAGCCCCACCTCGGCCAGCAGACGCAGCGCCGGCTCCAGCGTCTCCCCCAGGTCGGAGAGGTCGATCGAGGGCGACTCGATCTCGGCCAGGGGCGGGAGATCCGGGCCCGGCTCGATCCCGGGCACCACCGGATACTCGAACGTCTCCGTGGCGAAGTACCGCTGGCCCTCCTCGCTCGTGAGGAAGTCCAGGAGGCGCATCGAGGCCTCAGGGCCGTCGGAGGAGGCGAGCACGCCGGCGCCGGCCGCGTTCACCAGAGCGCCGGGGTCCCCTCCCGAAAGGAAGTGGTTCTCGACCGGGATCGGCCCGTCCTCCGCCTCCACCTCGTACTTGTAGTAGTGGTTCACGAGCCCGAAGTCCACCTCGCCCGCGGCCACGGCCCGAACCGTGTCCGAGTTCGACTCGAACAGCCTCGGCTCGTTGTCCGCGAGCCCCTGGAGGAAGTCGCGCGTGGCGCCCTCGCCCTCGGTGACGATCATGGCCGCGACGAACGCCTGGAAGGACGCGTTCGTAGGGGGGAACCCGACGCGGCCCTCGTACGCCGGGCCGGTTAGATCCATCACCGTGCTCGGGAGCGCGCTCTCGCTCACCGTCTCGGTGTTGTAGGCGATCACCCGGGCTCGGCCCGAGACGCCCACCCAGCGGCCCTGGGGGGAGCGGAACCGCTCGTCCACGCGGTCCAAGATCTCGCCGTCGATCTCGGTCAGCAGCCCCTCCCGCGCCACGACCCCCAGGGCTCCGGCGTCCTGGGAGACGAACACGTCGGCGGGGCTGGCCTCCCCCTCCTCCAGGATCGTGGCGGCCAGCTCCGCGGAGTCGCCGTAGCGGACCTCGAGGTCGATCCCGGTCTCGTCCTCGAACCGCTCGTACAGCGGCCCGATGAACTCCTCGTCGCGCCCCGAGTACACGGTCAGCGAGACGTCCTGCTCCTCGGCCGCTCCGCCGTCCCCGCAGGCGGGGGCCATGAGGGACAGCGCCACCAGGGCGGAGACGGCGCGAGCGGTCTTCGTCATCGATCGTTCTCCCGTAAGGTATCCCTAACACCCGACCTTCGGGCGGCCGAAATCCTACCTACTGGGTCGGAAATGCGTCAAGGGCTATGCTATCCCGCATGACGCGGCTGAGCGCCACGGCGGCCGTCCTCTGGGGCCTGGTCTTCGCGGCGCTGCTGGCCGTCCAGGGCCTGGGCCTGGTGCGCGAAGGGTGGCCCACCCTCTCGGACATGCTCCGCGCCATCACCAGGCACCCGGTCGCCAGGTGGGTCCTCTTCGGCTTCTGGATCTGGATCGGGTGGCACCTGTTCGTCCGGGGCTGGCGGTTCCTGCTCCGCGAGCCGTGAGCCGGATCCTCCGGGAGGTCGTCCCTCCACTCCTCACGATCTACGTCGTCGTCGTGGCGATGCTGGCCTCCCTCCGCCGCGGCTGGCCTCCGCGGCGGTTCGAGCGTCCGCTCCGCGAGGTCGCGGTCACGATCATGCTCGGCTACGGGGCCTTCCTGCTGATCGTCCTCGTCTTCATGACGTGGGCCACGGGGGACGAGTCGGCCCTCCCCGACGCCGTGTGGGAGGGGGCCGCCCTGCTGGGGATCGCTGTCCCGGCGTTCGTGGCGCTGTCGGCGGTCGACGCCTTCCGGCGGCGCCGCTGATCACTCGACGATCGGCTCGAGGCGCTCCCTGGCCTCCCGCAGGGCGGACTCGACCTCGTCCGGCGTCTCCGCCCGCGCGAAGACGAAGCCGAGGTACCGGTCGCCCTCGGGCAGCGGGACCAGCTCCCCTCCGGGCGGGATCGTGATCGTCACCCCCTCGATCCCGGGAACGCCCCTCGCCTGGTCCTGGCCTCGGACCTCGACGAGCGTGCCGGATGAGGGAACGGGCAGCATCAGGACGCCCGAGGCGGCCGACTCGCGGTGGAGGTCGTCGGTCGGGAGGCCGAGCGCGTGGCGGAGGATCACCTCCTCGAGCGAGATGCCCGCCCCGAAGCGGAGGGAGCGGGAGCAGAGGCCGCCGATCGATCGGGCCGCCACCTCGAGCACGACGGGGCCGGACGGCCCGAGCCGGACCTCGGCGTGGATCGGGCCCTCGCGCAGCCCCATCGCCTTCGCCGCGCCGGCCACGAGGGTCCGCACCGCGTCCTGCATCTCGAAGGGCTCTCGCGAGGGCGTGACGTAGATCGTCTCCTCGAAGGTCGGCCCCTCCATCGGCTCGGGCTTGTCGAACAGGGCCAGGGTCTCCACATCGCCCCGAAGGAGCAGGCCCTCAAGGGCCATCTCCGGGCCGGGGACGTACCGCTCCACCAGAAGAGGACCGAGAGGATCCTCACGGGCCCGTGCCAGGATCTCCCGGATGCGCCCGGCGGCCGCCCGAGCCTCCCGTGGGCTGTCGGCCCGGAGGACGCCGCGGCTCATCGAGAGCGAGACCGGCTTGAGGACGACCGGGTAGCCGAGCTCGTCGGCCAGGTCCCCCGCGGCGTCCTCCGGGCCCAGAACCCTGAAGGCGGGCTGAGGGACGCCGGCCGCGGCCAGGGCCCGGCGCATCCTGACCTTGTCGGTGGCGGCGGTGGCCGCCCCCTGCGGGTTGTGGGGGAGGTCGAGCCGCTGGGCGGCCACCGCCGCCACCACCACCCCACGGTCGTCCACCGGCACCACGGCGTCGATCTGGTGCTCCCTGCCGAACCGCTCGATGCGCTTGGCGGCAGCATCCGGGTCCGACATCGGGACGGTCAGCGCTCGATCCTCCATCTGCGCGGCGAGGGCGGAGCGGCGGTCGGAGGCCACCACGACCTCGACCCCGAGCGCCTCCGCGGCCTCGAGGAAGTCATCCGCGCGGTAGGCCGTCGCGGGCAGGAGCAAGAGGATCCGGGCCACACATGTATCCTAGGGAGTGATGAGCGAACAGCCGAAGGACGAGCTCCTCACGATCACCGCGCAGGCTCGGGAGGCCCTCCTCGCCCTGCGGGCCCAGGACCCCGCCCCGGACTCGCTGGGCCTGCGGATCGCGGTGGCGGGGGAGCGGGACGGGCGCTACCTCCACGACATGTCGTTCGAGCTGCTCGAGGACGCGAGCCCCGAGGACGTCGTCCTCCAGCACGACGACCTCCCTGTGATCGTCCCGCAGGACTCGATGAAGATGCTTCGCGGCGCGGTCGTGGACCTCGCGCCCGACGGGCAGTCCTGGACGATCGACAACCCGAATCGGCCCAAGCGGATGCTGCCGCTGGCCCCGGTGGGTGGCGTGCACGCCGGCCACGGCGACGCTGGGCACGAGCATGCCGCGAGCCCCGCGGCCCAGGCCGAGATCCCGGAGGAGCTGCGCGGCACGCTCCAGGGGGACACCGCCCAGCAGGTGATCGAGGTCCTCGACCGCCACATCAACCCCAGCATCGCGATGCACGGGGGCCGCGCGGAGCTGGCCGGCCTCAAGGACGGCGTCGCCTACCTCCGTCTCTCCGGGGGGTGCCAGGGATGCTCGATGGCGGCCGTCACGCTGCGACAGGGGATCGAGCGCTCGCTGCGCCAGCTCGTCCCCGAGATCGAGGGCGTGGCCGACGTCACCGACCACGCCTCGGGCACAGATCCCTTCTACAGCTCCTCGAAGAGCTAGGCGCCGGGGAGCCGCGAGGCGAACATCTTCCGCGGCTCGATCCGGAAGTAGGGAGGCGGCGCCTCCCCCCACCACGACTCCCAGTCCGGGTACACCTCGAGCAGGTACGCGCGGAACCCCTCGTGCTCGGCCTTCGCCACGTCGATCGCCCGGGCCTCGCCGTGGACGACGACCACGAGCTCCTCGCCCCGCGCGTGCACCGCGCTGATCTGCGGTCGCCTGCCGAGGTGGTTGAACCGAACCGACCCCGCCGACGTCCCGAAGTGGAAGGCTCCCCGGTAGAAGAGCCCGTCCACCGGGCCCGCGATCGGCCGGCAGTCGGACGTCACCGTCGACAGCACGATCACCTGGACGCCCGGCATCAGCCCCGGCAGCTCCTCCGCGGCCAGTCTCCGGTCCTCCTGGAGGATGCTGCGGAGATGCCCGCCCCCGGCGGCGTGGCTCTCGTCGAGGACCCGCTGGAGCGCCTCGAGGTCCTCATCCGTCTCGTGCAAGCTCGCCTAGTCCTCGGCGTCGGCGGCCTTCAGCTCCTGGACCAGCCGGTCCGCGATGTGCGAGGGGACTTCCTCGTAGTGCGAGAACGTCATGGAGAAGGTCCCGTGCCCCCCGGTGATCGACCGCAGATCGATGGGGTAGCGGGTCATCTCGGTGAGCGGGACCTGGGCCCGGATCCTCGTCTTCCCGGTGCCGGTTGGGTCCATCCCCTGGACCTTCCCCCGCTTCGAGTTCAGGTCGCCCATGATGTCGCCGGTCATCCCCTCGGGGACGATCACCTCGACGTCCACCATGGGCTCGAGCAGCACCACCCCCGCGTTCTGTGTCGCGTCCCTGAACGCGAGCGCCCCGGCGATCTGGAACGCCATGTCGGAGGAGTCGACCGAGTGATACTTGCCGTCGTAGAGGGTGACCTTCACGTCGACGACCGGGAACCCCGCCAGGACCCCTTCCTGCATCGCCTTGACGATGCCCTTCTCGACCGACCCGATGAACTGGTTCGGGATCGCGCCGCCGAAGATCTCGTCCTCGAAAACGAAGCCCTCGCCCCTGGGAAGCGGCTCGACGCGGATGTTGCACACGCCGTACTGGCCGTGCCCGCCGGACTGCTTCACGTGGCGGCCCAGGCCCTCGGCCCTCCCCCTGATCGTCTCCTTGAAAGCGACCTTGGCCGGCTCGGTGGTCACCTCCACCCCGAACTTTCGCTGCATCCGCTCGATCAGCACGTCGATGTGGGCCTCGCCCATCCCGGTGACGACGGTCTGGCCGGTCTCGACGCGACGCTCGACGCGGATCGTGGGGTCCTCGTCCTGGATCCGGTGGAGCGCGGTGGAGAGCTTGTCCTCGTCGCCCTGGGTCTTCGGGTGGACGGCCACCGCGTAGAGCGGCTCGGCCCACTCCACCGCGGGGAGCGTCGCCGCCGCGTCCTTCGTCGTCAGCGTGTCGCCGGTCGCCGTGTCAGAGAGCTTCGACACCGCGGCGATGTCCCCGGCCGGCACGTCGGAGACGTTCTCGTGCTCCTTCCCCCGCAGGGTGAAGACCTGGTGGATCCGCTCATCCGAGCCCTTCGTCGCGTTGTGCACGGTCGAGTCGGGCCGGATCCGGCCCGACAGGACCCGGAAGAGCGAGATCTGGCCCACGTACGGGTCCGAGAAGCTCTTGAAGACGAAGGCGGTGAGCGGGCCGTTCGGGTCGGCCTCGCGCTCCACCTCCTCGCCCGCCTGCGTCATCACCTTGACGGGCGGCCGGTCGGTGGGGGCGGGGAAGGCGTTCACGATGAGGTCGGCGAGGCGGTCGACGCCCTTGGCGGAGGCCGCCGAGCCGACAAGGACGGGCACGAAACGCGCCTGGAGGAACCCGCTCTTCACGCCCGAGGTGATCTCCTCGGCGCTGAGCTCGCCCTCCTCGAGGTACTTCTCCAGCAGCGCGTCGTCGCCCTCCGCCACGGCCTCGGCGAGCTTCTCGCGCATCGGCTCCGCCTTGCCCGCGATGTCGTCGGGCCAGTCGCTCTCCTCGCTCTTCGGCCCGCTCTGGTACCGATACGCCCTGCCGCTCAGCAGATCCGCGAGGCCCTCGAAGTCGTGCTCCTCACCGATGGGGAACTGGAGGGGGGCGACCTGGGTTCCGAACGCCTGCACCAGGTGGTCCAGGGTCCGCTCGAACGAGGCGCGCTCCCGGTCGATCTTGTTGACGAAGACGGCCCGGGGCAGGCCCGCCTCTACGGCCATCTCCCAGACGACCTCGTGCTGGACCTGGACGCCGTCCACCGCCGAGACCACGAAGAGGCAGGCGTCGGCCGCCCGGAGCGCGGCCTGCACGTCCCCGATGAAGTCGGCGTAGCCGGGGGCGTCGAGGAGGTTGATCTTCGTGCCCCTCCACTCGAACGGGGCCAGCGCCAGCGAGACGCTGATCTGCTTCTTCTGCTCCTCGGGCTCGAAGTCGGTGACGGTGTTGCCCTCCTCCACCGTGCCCATCCGGGTGGTGGCCCCGGCGGAGAAGAGGAGGGCCTCGGCGAGGGTCGTCTTCCCGGTTCCCCCGTGCCCGACGAGCAGGACGTTGCGGATCGCGTTCGGTTCGTAGGTGTTCATCGGCACCTCATGGGGTCGGCGTTCCCCGGATTATAGGCGGGGTCCCGAGAGGGCGTTCTGGCCGCCGGGGCCCCGGGGACGCCGTGCTACGCTCGCATCCCCCATGGAGCAGACCATCCGACCCCGCTCCTCGTCGGTGTGGACGATCCTCGCCGGCGCGGTCCTGGCGGCGGCGTCCTCGGCGGTCTTCGTGCTCGTCGAGGAGCTCCAGATCGCCGGCGCGGCGACGCTGATCGCCGTGCTGGGCGTCGTGGTGGCCGGGTGGAGTGCCCGACAGTCGGGCGAGCCTCGCGTGGGGTTCGTGGCATCGATGGTAGAGCGGGTCGTGGACGCGGCCATCCTGGGAGCGCTGGCCTGGTCGCTGCTGCCGGAGCGGGCCGGGGCCGCGGCGCTCGTGGCCCTGGCCGGGTCCTACGTGGCCGCGTACCTCGAGGTGAAGGCGGCCGGGCTCGGGTTCGAGGCGGGCGCGTGGGGCTTGGCGTGGCCCCTGGCGTTGGTCGTCCTCGCCGCGGGCCTTGTCGCCGGGGAGGCCGAGCTCGGCCTGTGGGGGGCGGCGGCGATCTCGATCGCCGCCGCCCTGGCCAGGTCGGTCCAGGTCGCCCGCCAGCGGGAGCCGTCGTGATCGAGCGGGAGACGTTCGCCGAGACCTTCTCGTACTGGTACTACCGCAGCGCCGAGTGGGCCGCCCGGGCACTGCCCGAGCGCGTCGGGCGGCGGCTGTTCTCGGCCGCGGCGGCCGTCGAGCACGCCCGCAACCCCGCCCAGCGGCGCGTCGTCGCGCGCAACCTGTCTCGGGTGCTCGGCAAGCCCCCGGACAGCCCTGAGGTGCGGGCAGCGGTCCGCGAGGCGTTCGACTCGTATGGTCGCTACTGGTACGACACCTTCCTCCTGCGGGCTCTGCCTCCCGAGCAGGTCCGCAAGCGCTTCGACATGCGAGGGCTGGAGTTCGTGGACGCCGCCCTCGAGCAGGGGAGGGGGGCGCTCTTCTGCCTTCCGCACCTCGGGAACTGGGACGTCGCGGGGCACTGGATGACGCTGCAGGGCTACGCGCTGACGGCGGTGGCCGAGACGCTCCGGCCCGAGCGCCTGTTCCGCCTGTTCCTCGAGCATCGCCGGGACCTCGGGATGAACATCGTGCCGCTGACCGGCACCACGAAGGTGGGAGAGCAGCTGCTGCAGCTCATCGCGAAGAACGAGCTGATCGCGCTCGTCTCCGACCGGGACCTCCGGGGGCGGGGGGTCGACGTCGAGATGTTCGGGGCCACGCGGAAGCTGCCCGCGGGTCCCGCGCTGCTCTCGCTGACGACCGGGTCGCCGCTGCTCCCCAGCGCCGTGTACGACACGCCCGAGGGCTGGCTCTGCTACGTCACGGAGCCCATCTCGGTCGAGCGGTCGGACGTCCTCCGGGACGACGTGACCGCCCTCACGAGGACGCTCGCCGGGCGCTTCGAGACGTTCATCGCCGAGGCTCCGACGCAGTGGCACATGTGGCAGCCGGCGTGGCCCGAGGACGAGGTGGACGCGCCGCGCGGCTCCGGGCTCGAGCCGGCCCCCGCCGAAGGGCCGGGATGAGGATCGCCCTGGCCTGCCCGTACGCGTGGGACGCGCCGGGCGGGGTGCAGGTCCACGTGGCCCAGCTGGCCGAGCGGCTCCGCGGCCGCGGGCATCGCGTCCTCGTGGTGGCGCCGTCTCGCGCGCGAATCGACGATCCACACGTGGTCTCGATCGGCGGGACGATCCCCGTCCCGGTGAACGGATCGATCGCTCCCATCGCGCCCCGGCCGGCTGCGGCCCGGAGGACGAGGCATGCGCTCGACGACTTCGGTCCGGACGTCGTTCACGCGCACGAGCCGTTCGTGCCCAGCGCCTCGATGTTCGCCGTCCGGTGGGGCGGCGCCCCCGTGGTTGCCACGTTCCACGCGTACGCGGATCGGTCGCCGCTGCTCGCTGCGGCCGTTCCGTTCCTCCGACCGGTCTGGGACCGCCTGACCGTGCGGGTCGCCGTGTCGGAGGCGGCCCGCCGCTTCGTCTCCCGTCGGTTCCGGGGGGAGATCCGCGTCGTCCCCAACGGCGTGGACGTGGACCTGTTCAGGGACGCGAGGCCCGCCGACCTCCCGCCGGGTCGTCGGGTGCTGTTCGTCAACCGGCTCGATCCACGGAAGGGGTTCGCCGTGATGGTCCGGGCGTTCGAGCTCTTGCTGGGGAGCCACCCCGACGCGCTCCTCGTGGTGGCGGGGGACGGGAAGGAGCGGGCCGCGGTCTCGGACCTTCCCCGTCCCGCCCGGGACCGAGTCGTGATGCTGGGGAACGTGCCTCACGACCTGCTACCGCCCTACCACGCCGCGTGCGAGGTCTTCGCTGCCCCCGCCGTGGGGAGGGAGAGCTTCGGGATCGTGCTGGTCGAGGCGATGGCGGCGGGTCTGCCGGTCGTGGCGAGCGACATTCCCGGGTACCGCGAGGTCGTCCGCAGGGGAGACGACGGACTCCTCGTCCCGCCCCGAGACACGGCCGCCCTGGCCGCCGCCCTTCGGCGGGTGTTGGACGACCATGAGCTCGCGGAGCGGCTCCGCGACGCCGGACGAGCCCGCTCGGCCGGCTACTCCTGGGAGACGGTCACGCGCCAGGTGGAGACCGCCTACGAGGAGGCCGTCGGTGGACCTTGAGTCGTTCGCCCGCACCCTGGCCACGACGATCCGGGAGGCCGTCCTCCCCATGTTCGGGCATCCCGACGCGCGGCGCAGGGCCGGGACGGCGGCCGGGGGCGATCCGACGTTCGCGATCGACGAGGTGGCCGAGCGGACGGCCGAGGCGCTCGTCGAACGGCGAGGAGACGTCGCGTACTTCACGGAGGACGCCGGGCTCCGCACCCTGGGCCGGCCCGAGGGCCTCCTGCTCCTCGACCCCGTCGACGGGAGCCGTCCCGCGGTGGCCGGGTACGAGACCTGCGGGGTCTCGGTGGCGGTGGCGCCGTTCGGAGAGGGCGTGACGATGGCCGACGTGCGCTACGGCTGCGTGGTCGAGATCGCCACCGGGACGGTGTTCGAGGCCCGCCGGGGTGGAGGGGCGGTGGCCGAGGGAGCTGAGATCCGGCCGTCGGGCGCGACCGAGCCGAGGGGGATGCTGTGGGCGGGCGGATTCCGCGGCCAGCCCGTCGTCCCCACGGTCGTGGCCCTCGAAGAGGTGTTCGACGTGCCGGACGCCGAGGGGGCGTTCTTCGACCAGGGGAGCGCGGCCTACTCGCTGACCCGGCTCGCCACCGGTCAGCTCGACGCCTACGTGGACGTGGGCCAGGCGCTCGTGGAGGAGATCGCGGGGATGGAGGGGCGGTTCCGGGAGGTCGGTGGAGGGCACATCCTCAACACGACGACCTACGACACCGCGGCCGGCTACCTCCTCCTGAAGGAGCTCGGCCTCCCGGTCACGGATGCCCGTGGGAGGCCGGTGGGAGGGGTTCCCCTGTTCGCGGAGGACGGCGCGGCGTCGCTCGTGTCAACGGTCGCGGCCTGCACCCCTGAGCTGCACGAGGCCCTGCTGGAAGCGGTGTCGCGGGGGATCGCTCGGCTTCGCTCCTGGGGCTGACCGTCAGCCTTCAGCGCCGCGCCGCTCCACGATGGGCTCCACGCCCGCCACGTCGGCCAGGCTGGTGGAGCCCAGCGATCCGCGGAAGGCCTCCGATGCCGCGACCCAGGATGGGTGCACCGCGCACGCATCGTCCCAGCGGCACGAGCCCCCGCGCAGGGTGCATTCGGTCGTCCTGAGCGGCCCGTCGGCGGCCTCCACCACCTCGAGGAGGCTGACGGACGCGGGATCGCGGACGAGCTGATACCCGCCGTCGCGTCCCGCCTTCGCCTCCGCGAGCCCCGCCCGCACCAGGATCCCCAGGACCTGCGGGGTGTAGCTGCGCGGCAGCTCCATGTCGGCGGAGATCTCGCGAAGCTTGGCCAGGCCATCGCCCCAGCGTCGGGCGAGGTGGATCGCCGCCCGGACCGTGTAGTCGCCCCGCCTCGTCAGCGTGAGATTCATCCAGGGACCCTTCCGTGACCTTGCGACTGAACGTTTAGTACGGTACTCTACATGCCGAACGGAGTCAAGGATTGGCCCTGAGGAGGGATACATATGCGGTTCCTGAGGATGTGGGTCGCCGCGACCGTGAGCGTGTGGCTCCTGGTCGTCGGCGCGGTGATGGCGGGCGTGGGCGGCTCGTCCGAGGACGTCGCCGTCGCCGCGCAGGACTCGGCGTTCCGGATCGAGGGGGAGGGGACCGGTGAGAT
>DASUTZ010000197.1:0-2817 GCA_036374295.1 Actinomycetota bacterium | reverse complement strand
GGTCCTGGCGAGCGGCCTCCTTCCGGGCCTCCCGCTCCTCGGCGGGGGCCGACGTGGGCGCGCCGGGCGCGAGCTTCTTCCGCTTCTTCTTCTTGTTCGCCATGGGGAGATCCCTCGACGAGCAACTATACGCAAGGATCGAGGCATCGTCGCACGGAGGTTCGGGGGGTGAGGGGGGCGGCCGTGGCGGCGTTCCCGGTGCTCGTGCTCGGGGCCGCGGCGCTCATCGTGGCCGGGCTGGCGGGCTCCGGGTTGAGCTGGGTGGTTGTGGCACCGGCAGCGATCGTGCTCCTGCTGGGGGCGGTGACCGGCGCGGCCCTGGCGGCCCTGGCCTTCTCGCGGAGGGAGCCCTGGTGGGGCCTGGCCCTGCTCGTCGCCTGGCCCGTCGCCGTGCCCCTGTACGCCGCGGCGCTCCGTCGCCGCCGCTCAGGCGAAGCGGAGGTGTGAGCCGGGGTCGATGGGCGGACGGGCCGGGGGGTCCCCCTCGATCGGGCCGCAGGCCACCGAACCCATCGGGAGCCACTCGGAGCCGAGGCCGAGGGCCTCCCTGGCCTCCTCCTTGCAGAAGAGGGTGGAGGAGACCCACGCTCCTCCGTATCCCTGGGCATGGATCGCGAGCAGGTAGCTCTGGACCATCGCCCCGGTGGCGAGGAGGAACATCTCGCGCTCGGCCTCCCTGCGGCGCTGGTCCGGGTACGCGTCGGCGTTGGCCAAGGAGAGGGCGGGGATCGCCAGCACGGGCGCGGCGCCGAGGAGGGCGTCGGAGCGGTCAAGGCGCCGCCGGATCCGGTCCTCGGGGAGCCCGTCCCCACGCAGGTCGCGGACCCAAGCCTCGGCCATCGCGCCCAGCAGGCGCCGCTTCGCGGGCTCGGAGTCGAGGACCACCCACATCCAGGGGCGGTTGGGCTTGCGGTTGCCGTGGGGGACCGGGGCGGTGAGCGAGGCGGCGGCGGCTTCCCGCAGCACCTCCCGGGGAACCGTGCCCTCGGCGAAGGAGCGGACCGTGCGGCGGGCGTGGATCGACTGGAGGGGGGACTCGCGGAAGAGATCATCCTCCCGTCCGCGGATCAGGTCGCGGCCGCGGCCGGGCGGGGCGGCGGAGGTCAGTCCTCGCACGACCGCCACCGGGACGCCGTCGGCCTTGCCCTGGACGAGCCCGGCCGCGGCCGCGACCTCGTCGGCCAGGGCGATCACGGTGGCCTCGAGCACCTTCCCGTGGGCGTCCTTCTCGCCCCGCAGGTCGACGAGCGCGGGGAGCCCGGCCACGCCGATGGCCACGTTGACCACTCCGTGGCGCCAGGGGCGGCCGAACGTGTCGGTGACGACGACGCCGACCCGCCGCCCCGTCCTGGCCAGGAGCCCGTCCGTGATCGCAGCGGCGCTGGCGTCGGGGTCCTCGGGGAGGAGGCTGAGGAAGCCCCGGGGGACGTTCGAATGGTCGATCCCGGCGTTCGCGCAGACGAACCCGTGGCGCGTCGCGGCGATCACGAGATCGCCGCGACGCGCCACCACCCGCTGGGCCTCTCGGTCCACCCAGTCCTCGCCCTCGGGCACGAGCCGACCTTCGGCCTTCGAAACGACCTTCTGCGTCACGGCCACCACGTCCCCGTCCCTCAGCTCGGCCGCGTCCGCGATCAGGGCCGCGAGGTCGTCGCTCTCGCCGATCTCGGGGAGCCCCGCGACCGGGAGGACCTCCACGCTCATCCCAGGAGCTCCAGCGCGAAGCTCGCGAGCCGCTCCGACGCCTCGTCGTCCACCATGATCGTGTCGGTGACGCCCACGCGGAGGCCCTCCCGCTCCTCGATCTTCGGGGCCAGGTCGCGGTCCCGCTCGTCGACCACCCAGGCGGCCAGCAGGCCCCGGTAGCCTTCCGCCGCGCCGGCCGCCGACACCTCGAGGCCCATCGCGGGCATCAGCTTGTCGGCCATCCCCTGGAGCACGGTCCCCCCCACGATCGGCGAGATCCCGACGACGCGGTCCCTCCGCTCTCGAAGTGCCTCGTGGACCCCCGGCACGGCCAGGATCGGCATGACGCTCACCACGGGGTTCGAGGGGCAGATCACGATCGCGTCGGCCTCGGCGATCGCCTCCAGCGCGCCCGCCGCCGGCCTCGCCTTCTCGGCTCCCTCGAACCGCACGCGCTCCACCTTCGGCTCGGCTCCGTGCGCGACCCAGTACATCTGGAAGGGAAGCGATCCTCCTTGGACGTCGATCCAAGTCCGCACGGAGTCGTCCGTGACTGGCAGCACGCGACAGGGCACGCGCAGGGCCTCGCAGAGCTCCGCCGTCACGTCCGAGAGCGAGGCCCCCTCGTTCAGCCGCTGGGTCCGGTGGAGATGGGTAGCCAGATCCCGGTCCCCGAGCGAGAACCAGGCCTGCTCTCCGAGCCGCCCCAGCTCCTCCATCGCTCGGAACGTCTCCCCTGCACGCCCCCAGCCTCGCTCCCGGTCCATCTCGCCGCTCAGCCAGTACGCCACCGAGTCGAGGTCGGGCGAGATGTGGAGCCCGAGATGCACCATGTCGTCCCCGACGTTGCCGATCACGGTCACGTCCGAGGGGTCCACGGCCCGCACGAGCCCTCGCAGGAGCTTGCCCGCCCCCACCCCGCCGGCCAGCGCCGCCACCCGCATGCGCACAGCCTACCTTTGACCGAACCGAGGGCCGAGGCTACGCTCCGGCCATGGCTCCCACCCCCGCGGAGGTTCGGCGGGCCCTGGCCCGCGCCGAGTCGGGCAAGTCCCTGTCGCCCGGAGACGTGGCCGCGCTGCTCGCGGCCCGGGGGGAGGACCTCGACCGGCTGCTGGCCGTCGCCTCCCG
>DASUTZ010000196.1:0-13167 GCA_036374295.1 Actinomycetota bacterium | reverse complement strand
TGCAGCCCTCGTCGCGCTCGTCGTGGGCCTGATCCTCGGGTTCCTCCTCCGCGCCGCGCTGCGAGGCCGTGCGGTCTCCGCCGCCGAGAGCCGCGCCCGACGGCTCGTGCTCGAGGCGGAGGAGGAGGCCCAGACGACGGTCCGCCGCTCGCTTGACGAGGTCAAGGACGAGATCGCGGCGATGCGGAGGGAGGCTGAGGAGGAGATCCGGCTCCGCCGGGAGGAGGCCGCGAGGCAGGAGGAGCGGCAGGCCGGCCGCGAGGAGGCCCTGGAGAGCAAGGCCGCCCGGATCGAGCAGGCCCAAGCCGCTCTGGAGCGGGACCGGGCCACGCTGGCGGCCAAGGCCGACGAGCTGAAGGCTGCGGGCGAGGACATCCAGAAGCGTCTGGAGCGGGTGGCCTCGATGACCGCGCAGGAGGCCAAGGAGGCCCTCGCCGAGCAGATGCGCGACGCGGCCAAGCGGGAGGCGATGGCCAACATCCGGGAGGCGGAGGAGCGGGCGCGCGAGGAAGCGGAGGAGCGGGCCCGGAAGATCGTCACGATCGCCATCCAGCGGGTGGCCGCAGAGCAGACGGCGGACGCCTCCGTGGCGGTCTTCCCGCTGCCGTCCGACGACCTCAAGGGCCGCATCATCGGCCGCGAGGGGAGGAACATCCGCCACTTCGAGGCCCTCACGGGCGTGAACCTGGTTATCGACGACACACCCGAGGCGGTCGTGCTCTCGAGTTTCGATCCCGTGCGTCGGGAGGTGGCCCGCCTCACGCTGGAGAAGCTGGTGCAGGACGGGCGCATCCACCCCGCGAGGATCGAGGAGATGTACGAGCGCTCCTCGGGGGAGGTCGAGGAGCAGGTCCGTCGCGCCGGGGAGCAGGCCGTGATCGACGTGGGGCTGACCGACGTGCACCCCGAGATGATCCGGGTCCTGGGACGGCTCCAGTTCCGGACCTCCTACGGCCAGAACGTGCTCCGGCACCTCGTCGAGTCTGCCCACATCGCGGGGGTGATGGCCGCCGAGCTCGGGCTCGATCCCACGCTCGTCAAGCGGGCTGCGCTGATGCACGACATCGGGAAGGCCGTCACCCACGAGGTGGAGGGCTCGCACGCGCTCATCGGCGCCGAGCTGGCCCGCCGGCTCAAGGAGCCCCCCGAGGTCGTCCACGCGATCGAGTCGCACCACGGCGAGGTCGAGCAGCGGACCGTGATCGCCGTCCTCGCGCAGACCGCCGATCAGATCTCCGGCGGTCGCCCGGGCGCCCGTCGCGAGAGCATCGAGCAGTACGTGAAGCGCCTGGAGCGGCTGGAGGAGATCTGCTCGGCCCACCCCGGCGTGGAGAAGGTCTACGCGATGCAGGCGGGCCGGGAGGTCCGCGTGATGGTCCAGCCCGAGGAGGTGGACGACCTCGCCGCCCAGGTCCTGGCCAGGGACATCGCCAAGCAGGTCGAGGAGGAGCTCCAGTACCCGGGTCAGATCAAGATCACCGTGGTCCGTGAGACCCGCGCCAGCGAGCTGGCGAAGTAGCCTGGACGTCATGGAGCGGTACCTGATCCGGACGTTCGGCTGTCAGATGAACGAGCACGACTCCGAGCGGATCTCGGGCCTCTTGGAGTCGCGCGGCCTCGAGCGGACCGAGCGCGTCGGCGAGGCCGAGGTCGTCGTCCTCAACACGTGTGCCGTCCGCGAGAACGCCGACAACCGGCTCTACGGGAACCTGGGCCAGCTCCGGGCCGCGAAGGAGGCCAACCCCCGTCTTCGGATCGTGGTGGCGGGCTGCCTGGCCCAGAAGGACCGAGGCGAGATCCAGCGGCGAGCCCCGTGGGTCGACGTCGTCGTGGGTACCCACGCCGTTCCGTACCTGGCCGACCTCCTGGAGCGCGCGGACCGCGAAGGTCCCCAGATGGACGTCCGCGAGTACACGGAGGTCTTCCCCAGCGCGCTTCCGGCCCGCAGAGAGGTGCCTCACGCCGCGTGGGTCTCCGTCTCCACGGGCTGCGACAACCTGTGCTCGTTCTGCATCGTGCCGCTCGTCCGCGGCCCCCAGCGCTCCAGGCCGCTGGGCGAGGTGCTTGCCGAGGTCCAGGGGCTGGCCGCCGAGGGGGTCCTCGAGGTCACCCTCCTGGGCCAGAACGTCAATACCTACGGCCGGGACCTCACGGCGGCGGACTCCCCCCGGAAGCCACTGTTCGCCCGCCTGCTGCGCGCCGTGAACGAGGTGGAGGGGATCGAGCGGATCCGCTTCACGAGCCCTCACCCCCACGACTTCACGCCCGACGTGATCGAGGCCATGGCCGAGTGCGAGAAGGTCTGCGAGCACATCCACTTCCCCCTGCAGTCGGGGTCGGACCGCATCCTCAAGGCGATGCGACGCTCCTACCGCTCGACCCGCTACCTCTCGTGGCTGGAGCGGATCCGCGAGGCGGTGCCGGGGATCGGGGTAAGCACGGACATCATCGTGGGGTTCCCGGGCGAGACCGAGGAGGACTTCCGGGAGACCCTCCGCGTGGTCGAGGAGGCTCGATTCGACGCGGCCTACACGTTTCAGTATTCGCCGCGGCCGGGCACCAAGGCCGCCGGGTTCGAGGGGCAGGTGCCCAAGGAGGTCCTCCAGGAGCGCTTCGACCGTCTCGTTGCGCTCCAGGAAGGGATCTCGCTGGCCGCGAACCGCGGCCTCGAGGGCTCCGTCCAGGAGGTGCTCGTGGAGGGCTCGGGCCGCAAGGGCGGGGTCCAGGGGCGGACCCGGACGAACCGCGTCGTCAACTGGGAGGGCGACGCTCAGGCCGGCTCCTTCCTCGACGTGTGGATCACCCGGGGGCACCCGCATCACCTCAGCGGCCGGCCCGCCCGGGTGGCCGCCTCGCGATGAGGACCGCGCGCGCCGCGAGGGCAGCGGCGGCCACCGCCGCCGACCTGTCGATCCCGCGCGCGCTCGTCGGGCCCACGGCCTCGGGGAAGACCGAGGCGAGCATCGAGCTGGCCCGGCGCCTGGACGCCGAGGTGATCCTCGTCGACTCGATGACGGTCTACCGCGGCATGGACGTGGGCACGGCCAAGCCGGGGCCCGACGAGCGCGCGCGGATCCCTCACCACCTCGCGGACGTGGCCGATCCCACCGAGTCCTTCAGCGTTGCGAGGTTCCAGGCGCTGGCCCGCGAGGCCGTCCGCGAGATCGCGGCGCGGGGTCGCGTCCCGCTCCTCGTGGGAGGGTCCGGGCTCTACTTCCGGGCGGCCGTCGACGATCTCGAGTTCCCGGGCACCGATCCCGGGCTCAGGGGTCTCCTGAACAGGGAGGCGGGCCTGCTGGGCCCGGAGTGGATGCACGCCCGGCTGGCCGACCTGGATCCCGACGCGGCGGCCAAGATCGACCCAGAGAACGTGCGCCGCAGCGTCCGCGCCCTCGAGGTGGCCGCCCTGACGGGACGACCCTTCTCCTCGTTCGCCGCGGCGTGGGAACGCTATCCGGAGGGACGCGTGGTCGCCGCCGGGCTCCGCGCAGCCTCGGACGTCCTGGTCGCCAGGATCGAGGTCCGAGTGGAAGCCATGCTCGAGGGAGGCCTCGTGGACGAGGTCCGCGTCCTGCTCGACCGGGGGTTCGGTCCCTTCCTCACCTCGTCGCAGGCCATCGGGTACCTTGAGGTCGTGCGGCACCTCGAGGGCCGCCTCTCTCTGGAGGAGGCGGCCGCGGAGATCGCCCGGCGCACCAGGGCCCTGGCCCGACGACAGATGGCGTGGTTCCGTCGCGACCCGCGCATCCGCTGGTTCGACGTGGACCGGGGCGGGCCGCCGATGGATGAGATCGAGGATCACCTGCGGGGCGCGGCCCCGGGGAGGGAACGATGAAGGTATCGAAGTACCACGGCACCGGGAACGACTTCGTGATGTGGGTCGATCTCGACGATCGCCACCCGCAGACGCCGGAGCTCGTGGCGGCGCTCTGCGACCGCCACCTGGGGGTGGGAGGCGACGGGACGATCCGCGTCACGGGCTCGGACCGGGCCGACTTCTTCATGGACTACTGGAACGCGAGCGGCGAGACGGCCGAGATGTGCGGGAACGGGATCCGGTGCCTGGCCAAGCTCGTCTACGACCGCGGGCTGACCACGGCCACCGAGATCGACGTGGACACCCGCGCGGGCGTGAAGCATCTGGTCCTCACCGTGGAGGACGGCGTGGTCGAAGCCGTCCGCGTGGACATGGGCCCCCCGGCGTTCGAGCGGTCCGCGCTCCCCATGCGGGGCGACGGGACCTTCCTCGATCAGCCCTTCGAGGTCGAGGGGACGACCTATCGGGCCTTCGGGATCTCGATGGGCAACCCCCACCTCGTCCTGATCGGCGATCGAGACCCCAGGGAGATCGAGGTGCGGAGGATCGGCCCCGCCCTGGAGCACCACGAGGACTTCCCGGAGCGGACGAACGTGGAGTTCGTCCGGGTCGTTGACGGCGTGATCGAGGTCCGGGTCTGGGAGCGCGGGTCGGGGGAGACGATGGCCTGCGGCACCGGGGCCTGCGCCGCGCTCGTCGGGGCCAACCTCGCGGGGTTGGCCCCGCGGCGCTCGCCCGTCCGCTTCCCGGGCGGAGTGCTCGATCTCGAATGGGCCGAGGACGACCGCGTGTTCCTCAGGGGCCCGGCCACGTTCGTCTTCGACGCCGAGCTCTCTCCGGTGTGGGTGGAACGAGCTCGGGCGGGGCGCGTCGTGGCCCCGACGCCCGAGGGGGTGGCCACGTGAGGATCGCCTCGCGCCTCGATCGCCTGCCGCCGTACATGTTCGCCGAGCTGGATCGGAAGATCGACGAGAAGCGCGAGGCCGGCGTGGACGTGATCTCGCTGGGCGTCGGCGACCCGGACACCCCCACCCCCGAGCACGTCGTGGAGGCCCTGCGGGAGGCCGCCACCGATCCCGCCACCCACCGCTACCCCTCGTACTTCGGGATGCCGGAGCTGCGGCGAGCGATCGCCGGCCACTATCGGGAGCGGTTCGGCGTGGAGCTCGATCCGGACGCCGAGGTGCAACCGCTGATCGGGTCGAAGGAGGGGCTGGCCCACCTCCCGATCGCGTTCGTCGACCCGGGAGACGAGGCGCTCGTCCCCGACCCCGGCTACCCCGTGTACGCGTCGAGCACCACGCTGGCCGGGGGGACGCCGGTGGCCTTCCCCCTGACCGCGGACCGCGGCTTCCTGCCGGACCTCGAGGCGATGCCGGCGGGGGACCGGACCCGGATCCTGTGGCTGAACTACCCCTCGAACCCGACGGCGGCGGTGGCCGATCTCCCCTTCCTCGAGCGGGCCGTGGCCTTCGCCCTGGAGCACGGCCTCCTGCTCGTCCACGACGCCGCCTACTCGGAGATGACCTACGAGGGCTACGTGGCCCCCTCGGTCCTGGAGGTTCCCGGGGCGAAGGACGTGGCGATCGAGTTCGGCTCGGTCTCCAAGACCCACAACATGACGGGCTGGCGCGTGGGGTGGGCCGTCGGGAATCCGCAGGCCGTCCGGGGCCTGGCCCAGGTCAAGACGAACATCGACTCGGGGATCTTCGACGCGGTGCAGCGGGCCGCGATCGCGGCCATCACCGGCCCGCAGGACCACCTGGAGCGTCTCCGGGCCCTGTATCAGAAGCGACGGGACGTGGTGATCGCCACGCTCAACGACCTCGGGTGGGACCTCGAGCCGCCGAAGGGGTCCTTCTACATCTGGTTCCCCACGAAGGACGGGATGGGGTCGGCTGAGTTCTGCGACCTCGTGCTGGAGCGGACCGGCGTGGTGATCTCGCCGGGGAGCGGCTACGGGGCCGGGGGAGAGGGCTACGCGCGGATCTCGCTGACGGTCGCCGACGACCGGCTGCAGGAGGCGATGGACCGCTTCCGGGAGGCGCTCTCGTGACGGAGCGCGCTCCGAGGGGACGGAGGGTCTCCGAGTCCCCGCTCTCGGCCCGGTGGCGGCCGACGACCTCCGAGCCCGCGGTCCTCGTGGGCATCGCTCCGGACGAGGGCGACCTCGACGAGCTCGCCGCCCTGGCCGACACCGCGGGCGCGGAGGTCGTCGGCCGCCTGGTGCAGCCCCGCGACGCCCCCGATCCGAGGACCTTCATCGGGAAGGGGAGGCTCGGCGACCTCCATGCTCTCGTCCACGACACCGGCGCGGGGCTCGTGATCTTCGACCAGGAGCTGACGCCGGGGCAGCTGCGCCACCTGGAGGAGGACCTCGGAGTGAAGGTCGTCGACCGCACCGCGCTGATCCTGGACATCTTCGCGCTCCACGCCCGCTCCAGGGAGGGCAAGCTCCAGGTCGAGCTGGCCCAGCTCAGCTACCTCCTCCCCCGCCTGCGCGGTTGGGGCGAGGCGATGTCGAGGATGGGCGGCGGCATCGGGACGCGTCGTGGCCCGGGCGAGACGAAGATGGAGGTCGACCGCCGGCGCATCCGTCAGCGGATCTCCCGGCTCCGTCGCGAGCTGCGCGACGTGGCCCGCTCTCGCGACGTGACCAGGGCTCGCCGGGAGCGCTCCCGGACCCCGCAGATCGCGATCGCCGGGTACACGAACGCGGGGAAGTCCACGCTGATGAACGCGCTCACCGGTGCGGACGCGCTCGTCGCAGATCAGCTCTTCGCCACGCTCGACCCGACGGTGCGGAGGCTCCGGCTCCCCGGCGGCCGCGGCGTCACCCTCTCGGACACCGTGGGGTTCGTGGGGAAGCTCCCGCACGACCTCGTGGAGGCCTTCCGCTCCACCCTCGAGGAGGTGACGAGGGCCGACCTGATCCTCCACGTGGCGAACGCGTCCGCCGCCGACGTCGACGAGCAGGTCGCCGCCGTGCGCGAGGTCCTGGCCGAGATCGACGCCGCCCAGCTGCCCGAGGCTCTCGCTCTCAACAAGGCCGATCTCGTCTCCGCCGAGGACCGGGCCCGGCTCGAGCGGCGCTTCCCCGACGCGGTGCTCGTGTCTGCGCTCGAGGGCGACGGCCTGGACAAGCTGTTGGCCCGGGTGGACGACGTCCTCCCGTCCCCGCCGGTCGAGGTGCACCTGCGGATCCCGTACGCCCGCCAGGACGTGACGGCCCGGCTGCACCGTGAGGCCGAGGTGCTGAGCGTCGAGCCGGGGGAGCAAGACACCCTCGTGGACGTCCGTCTCCGCCAGGACCAGATGAGCTGGATCGAGGAGTTCCTGGTACGGTCGCCGCGCGTGCGCCGCTCCGACTGAGGGCCGGATGGACCTTCCCGACCAGGAGTGGGTCCGGAGGGTCGTCGAACGGTACACGGCGGACCCCAGCGCCTACCGCGACTGCTGGGCCCCCGTCCTGGTCACGCTCAGCGCCCGCCTCGCCCGCCGGCTCCCGCTCGGCGCCGCCCGCCGCGTGCTCGACCTCGGAGCCGGAACGGGCGCCCTGCTGCCCGAGCTGCGCGGTCTCGCTCCCCGGGCGGACGTCGTGGCCGCGGACGTCACCGAGGCCATGCTGAGGGAGGCCGACCCCTCGATCCCGAGGGTCGTGGCCGACGCCCAGCGCCTCCCGTTCGCCGCCGGGACGTTCGATGTGGTCGTGATGGCCTTCATGCTGTTCCACCTCCCCGACCCCGTCGCCGGCCTGCGCGAGGCTCGCCGGGTGCTCGGCCCCGGGGGGTCGGTGGGGGTGGCGACGTGGACGGACCACGATCTGTGCCCACCCCTGGCGGCGTGGGAGGAGGAGCTGGACGCGCACGGGGCCGCTCCCACGCCGAGCCTCTCGGCCCACGAGCGGACGGACGCCCCCGAGAAAGTCCGTGGCCTCGTGGAGGCGGCCGGGCTCGAGATGCTGTCCGTCGAGACGGCGCGAGCGAACCTGCGGCTCTCGCGCGATGAGTTCTGGGGCCAGCGGGTGCGCCTCTCCACCTCCCGGGAGCGTCTGGGGTCCCTCGATGAGGTGGCCCGGGCGGCGTGCCTGGCCGCGGTCGGGAAGCGTCTCGACGCGCTCCCGGACAGAGCCTTCGTCGATCGGTCGGAGGCGGTCCTGGCGGTGGCCCGCGTCCCGGGCTAGTCAGACCTTCCGCAGGACGGCGGTGACGACCCCCAGCACGCGCCCGCCCTCTGGCATGGGGAAGGGCTCCAAGGCCGGGTTCTCCGGGACGAGCGTGAGCCCGCCCCCGCCGCGCCGGAGACGCTTCACCGTGGCCTCGTGCTCCGCGGGCCCGGGGACGAGCGCGGCCACGATGTTGCCGTCCGCGGCGACGTCCTGGCGCCGCACGACCACCACGTCGCCGTCGAGGATCCCGGCTTCCACCATCGAGTCGCCCTCCACGCGCAGGGCGAACAGCTCCCCGCCGCCGGCGAAGTCGGTGGGCACCGCGATGTGGTCCTCGAGGTTCTCGTCGGCCAGGATCGGCGCGCCCGCCGCCACGCGGCCCAGCAGGGGGACCGAGGTCGCGCTCGCGGCGCGGTGCTCGGCGAGCTCGATCGTCCTCGGCTTGGAGGGGTCGCGGCGGAGCAGACCCTTCCGCTGGAGGTTCGCGAGCTGGGCGTGCACGCTGGAGGACGAGGTGAGGCCGACCGCCTCCCCGATCTCCCGCACGGTCGGCGGGTACCCTCGATCCCGCACCGTGGCCCGGATGAAGTCGAGGATCCGCTGCTGCCGTGGCGTGATGTCGTCCATGCCGACCTCCTCTTGGTCCGGTCGACGCTAGCACGCGGAGGGGCCGCAGGCAAACACCTGTTCGAGTGCTTGACGCTCGAACGGGTGTTCGGCATACTGCCAACATGGGTCGAACACGGGTTCGAACGGGGAGGATCGCCGGGCTGATCGCGGCGGTCTCCGTGACGGTGGTCCTGATCTCAGGGGCTGCCAGCGGCCGGATCGAGGCGCCCGCGGGAGGATCGGGCGGGGACGTCCACGTCGTGGCCCGGGGGGACACCCTGTGGGGCATCGCCAGGGGCCTGGTGGGACCGGAGGGCGACCCCCGCCCGCTCGTGCAGGACCTCCGCGACCTGAACGGCCTGGGCCCGGGCGACGTCCTCGTGCCCGGCCTCCGGCTGGCCCTCCCCGCCCCCTAGCGGGTCCACCCCACGTTCCGGATCCCCGGAGCCTCCGTGAGCAGCGCGGCCACGTCCTCGGGGCTGCGATCCGGCGGGAGCCGCAGGACGAGGGAGACGGCGCGCTCGCCCTCGCCCCCCTCCTCGATCTGGAGGTGGTCGATGCGGAGGCCCGCCTCGTGGACGTGACGCACGACCGACTCCAGCGAGGTCGTCGGCTCCAGGTCGAGGAAGAACTCCTCGTGCTCGGGCTTGAGACCTCGGGTGAGCCTGGGGCGGATGTGGCGGAGCGCCCAGAGCGCGACCAGCGTGATCGCGGTGGCCGTGCCTGCGGTGATCCACTGCCCGACCGCGACGGCGAGACCGATCGCGGCCACGATCCACAGGCTGGCGGCCGTGGTCAGGCCGCGAACGGTCATGCCGTATCGGATGATCGCCCCCGCCCCGAGGAAGCCGATCCCGGTCACGATCTGGGCGGCCACCCTCGAGGGGTCGAAGCGGATCTCCTGGGGCCGGAACCCGAGGAACGCGTCGAAGCCGTAGGCCGAGACGATGGCGAAGAGGCACGAGCCGACGGCCACGAGGATGTGGGTGCGGAAGCCGGCAGGCTGGTCCCGGATCTCCCGCTCGAACCCGATCAGGCCGCCCAGCCCGGCGGCGGCGAGGAGCCGGAGCGCGAGCTCCCAGTCCTGGGGCATGACCGAATTATCGCAGGGGAGGGCCGCTACCACATCTTGAGGTCCTCTCCCCGACGGTCCAAGATGTTGTGCATGCGATGCCGCTACTGCGGGGCCGACGACACCCGGGTCGTGGACTCTCGAGCCGCCGAGGACGGCCGTTCGATCCGCCGTCGCCGCGCGTGCCCCTCGTGCGGCCGGAGGTTCACCACCTACGAGCGGGCCGACGGGGCCGGCCTGACCGTGGTGAAGCTCGACGGCCGCAAGGAGCCCTACGACCGCTCCAAGGTGGTCTCGGGGGTGATGAAGGCGATCAAGAACAGGCCGGTGGACGAGACGCAGGTCTTGCGGCTGGTGGACGAGGTGGAGCGGCGGCTGGAGCGCAAGGGCCCGGTCGTCACCACCCAGGAGGTGGGCGTGGAGGTGCTCGACCAGCTCCGGAAGCTCGACGAGATCGCCTACATCCGCTTCGCCTCGGTCTACAAGGACTTCCAGGAGCTCACCGACTTCGAGCGCGAGCTGGGGCTCCTGCTGCAGAAGAGAAGCCCCAAGGAGGGGTGATCGACCCTCCACACGCTTTCCACAGGTTCTCCACAGAAACCACAACATCTTGTGGTCCTCATGGGTAGACGCCACAACATCATCGGTCGTACACTCTTGCAAGGGCCGGCCGACGAGCGTAGAATCACGCCACTGTAATTCGCACCCCGGAAGGAGGCGTCAGCCGTGGCGACCAAGGACCTCGATCGCAAGACAAAGGGGCTCGAGTTCGAGCGCTACTTCACCAGCGAGGGCGTGCACCCGTTCGACGAGATCGAGTGGGAGACCCGCGACGCGGTGATCCCCAACCTCAAGACGGGCGGGAACGCCTTCGAGCAGCGCGGGGTGGAGTTCCCCAAGTCCTGGTCCCAGAACGCCACGAACATCGTGGCCCAGAAGTACTTCCGCGGCCCGCTCGGCACTCCTCAGCGCGAGTCCTCGGTCCGCCAGCTGATCGGCAGGGTCGTGGACACGATCCGGGGCTGGGGCGAGAAGGACGGCTACTTCGCCACCGAGCGCGACGCCACGGTCTTCTCCGAGGAGCTGAGCCACCTCCTCGTGACGCAGAAGGCCGCGTTCAACTCGCCGGTCTGGTTCAACGTCGGGGCCGAGGAGAAGCCCCAGTGCTCGGCCTGCTTCATCCTCTCGGTGGAGGACACGATGACCGGGATCCTCAACTGGTACGTCGAGGAGGGGACGATCTTCAAGGGCGGGTCCGGGTCCGGCATCAATCTCTCCACGATCCGGTCGTCCAAGGAGCGCCTGTCCTCGGGCGGGCTCGCCTCCGGGCCGGTGTCGTTCATGCGTGGCGCCGACGCCTCCGCCGGCACGATCAAGTCCGGCGGCAAGACGCGGCGCGCCGCGAAGATGGTCATCCTCGACGTGGACCACGCTGACGTCGAGGAATTCATCTGGTGCAAGGCGGTCGAGGAGCGGAAGGCCCGCGTGCTCCGCGAGAACGGGTTCGACATGGACCTCGACGGGGTTGACTCGCACTCGACCCAGTACCAGAACGCCAACAACTCGGTGCGGGTGACCGACGAGTTCATGAAGGCGCACCTGGAGGACCGCGACTGGAACCTCAAGGCCGTCCTCGACGGCTCGACCGTGAAGTCGGTGCGTGCCCGCGACGTCATGCGGCAGATCGCGCAGGCGGCATGGGAGTGCGCCGATCCAGGCATGCAGTACGACACGACGATCAACGACTGGCACACCTGCCCGGCGACGGGTCGGATCAACGCCAGCAACCCGTGCTCGGAGTACATGCATCTGGACAACTCCGCCTGCAACCTGGCCAGCCTCAACCTGCTGAAGTTCCTCAACCACGACGGGAGCTTCGACATCCAGGCGTTCAAGCGGGCGGTCGAGGTCGTGTTCACCGCGCAGGAGATCCTCGTGGGGAACTCCAGCTACCCCACCGAGAAGATCGAGAGGAACGCCAAGGCCTTCCGCCAGCTCGGCCTGGGCTACGCGAACCTCGGGGGCCTGCTGATGGCGCGGGGGCTTGCGTACGACTCCGACCAGGGCCGCGCGTGGGCGGGCGCGATCACCGCGATCATGACGGGGCACGCCTACGCCACCTCGGCTCGGATCGCCGAGAAGATGGGTCCGTTCGCCGGCTACGCGCCCAACCGCGACGCCATGCTCCGCGTGATGCGGAAGCACCGGGCCGGGGCCGACGAGATCGACGCCGACCAGGTCCCCGAGGGTCTGCTCTCGGCGGCGAAGCAGGCCTGGGACGAGGCGATCGGGCTCGGCGAGCAGTTCGGGTACCGGAACGCGCAGGCCAGCGTGTTGGCGCCGACCGGGACGATCGGGCTGATGATGGACTGCGACACGACCGGCATCGAGCCCGACCTGGCCCTCGTCAAGACGAAGAAGCTGGTGGGCGGCGGGACGATGCAGATCGTCAACCGCACGGTGCCCCGCGCGCTGGAGACCCTCGGCTACACCGAGGACCAGACGAAGGACATCGTCGGGTACATCGCCGAGCACAACTCGGTGAAGGGCGCGCCGCACCTCAGGCCGGAGCACGAGAGCGTCTTCGACACCTCGATGGGGGAGCAGGCGATCCACTACATGGGGCACGTCCGGATGATGGCGGCCGCCCAGCCGTTCATCTCCGGGGCGATCTCCAAGACGGTGAACATGCCGGAGGAGGCAACCGTCGAGGACGTGGAGCAGCTCTTCCTCGAGGGGTGGAGGCTCGGCCTGAAGGCCGTGGCGATCTACCGCGACAACTGCAAGGTGGCCCAGCCGCTCTCCGCCGACAAGAAGAAGTCGGCGACCGAGCCGACGACGGCGCCCGCGGGCACCCCGGTGCGGCGGCGCCTCCCCTCCACGCGGCCCGGGAAGACCTTCTCGTTCTCGGTGGGGGAGGCCGACGGCTACATCATCGCCGGCGAGTATCCCGAGGACGGCATCGGCGAGATCTTCCTCAAGGTCGCGAAGCAGGGCTCGACCCTGGCCGGGATCATGGACGCGTTCGCGATCTCGGTCTCGCTGGGCCTGCAGTACGGCGTGCCGCTCGAGGCGTACGTGCAGAAGTTCACGAACATGCGCTTCGAGCCGTCGGGGATCACCTCCGATGCGGACATCCGGTTCGCCACCTCGCTGGTGGACTACATCTTCCGGCGTCTGGCGCTCGAGTACCTGCCGCCGGAGACGCGGAAGGCGCTCGGGGTCCACTCGATCGAGGAGCGGAAGGAGACCGCGAGCGAGCACGCGGGGGCGGCGGGAGCCGATCCGGCCCCGCAGGTGGTGGACGTCAGCGTGGAGCTCGACGAGAAGCAGGGCACGGCGGAGGCCAAGGCGAAGGACGCCCCGCTCTGCTACTCGTGCGGGTCGCGGATGCAGCCGGCCGGCTCCTGCTACGTCTGCAACTCCTGCGGCGCGACCAGCGGCTGCTCCTGAGCGCGATCAGGCGTCGGGGATCGTGAGATCCTCGACGCCCTGGTCCTC
>DASUTZ010000195.1:0-7788 GCA_036374295.1 Actinomycetota bacterium | reverse complement strand
AGCTCCTCGGAGAAGACCACGGCGTCGCGCTCGGTGGCGAAGTAGCCGTCCTTCTCGCCCCAGCCCCGGATCGTGTCCACGACCCTGCCGATCAGCTGGCGGACCGAGGACTCGCGCTGGGGGGTGCCGAGCGGGCCACGGAAGTACTTCTGGGCCACGATGTTCGTGGCGTTCTGGGACCAGGACGTGGGGAACTCCACCCCGCGCTGCTCGAAGGCGTTCCCGCCGGTCTTGAGGTTGGGGATCACCGCGTCGCGAGTCTCCCACTCGATCTCGTCGAACGGGTGCACCCCCTCGCCGGTGAAGTAGCGCTCGAACTCGAGCCCCCTTGTCTTGCGATCGAGGTCCTTGGTCGCCACGGCTGACGCCTCCTTCCGGGGTGCGAATTACAGTGGCGTGATTCTACGCTCGTCGGCCGGTCCTTGCAAGAGTCTACGACGGATGATGTTGTGGCGTCTACGGATCGCGACCACAAGATGTTGTGGTTTCTGTGGAGAACCTGTGGAAAGCGTGTGGAGGGCCGGTCACCCCTCCTTGGGGCCCCTCTTCTGCAGCAGGAGGCCCAGCTCGCGCTCGAAGTCCGTGAGCTCCTGGAAGTCCTTGTAGACCGAGGCGAAGCGGATGTAGGCGATCTCGTCGAGCTTCCGGAGCTGGTCGAGGACCTCCACGCCCACCTCCTGCGTGGTGACGACCGGGCCCTTGCGCTCCAACCGTCGCTCGACCTCGTCCACAAGACGGGAGACCTGCGTCTCGTCCACCGGCCGGTTCTTGATCGCCTTCATCACCCCCGAGACCACCTTGGACCGGTCGTAGGGTTCCTTGCGGCCGTCCAGTTTGACCACGGTCAGGCCGGCCCCGTCGGCGCGCTCGTACGTGGTGAACCTCCGGCCGCACGAGGGACACGCCCGACGCCGCCGGATCGTCCGGCCCTCCTCCGCGGCCCGGGAGTCCACGACCCGGGTGCCCTCGGCCCCGCAGTACCGGCATCGCATGCACAACATCTTGGACCGTCGAGAAGGGGACCTCAAGATGTGGGGGCGGCCCTCCCCTGCGATAATCCGGTCATGCCCCAGGACTGGGAGCTCGCGCTCCGACTGCTCGCCGCCGCCGGGCTGGGCGGCCTGATCGGGTTCGAGCGAGAGATCCGCGACCAGCCGGCCGGCTTCCGCACGCACATCCTCGTGGCCGTCGGCTCGTGCCTCTTCGCCATCGTGTCGGCCTACGGCTTCGACGCCTTCCTCGGGTTCCGGCCCCAGGAGATCCGCTTCGATCCCTCGAGGGTGGCCGCCCAGATCGTGACCGGGATCGGCTTCCTCGGGGCCGGGGCGATCATCCGCTACGGGATGACCGTTCGCGGCCTGACCACGGCCGCCAGCCTGTGGATCGTGGCCGCGATCGGCCTCGCCGTCGCGGTCGGGCAGTGGATCACCGCGGGCACGGCCACCGCCATCACGCTGGTCGCCCTCTGGGCGCTCCGCCACATCCGCCCCAGGCTGACCCGGGGCCTCAAGCCCGAGCACGAGGAGTTCTTCCTCGACCTGGAGCCGACGACCTCGCTGGAGTCGGTCGTCCGTCACGTCCACGAGGCGGGCCTCCGCATCGACCACCTCCAGATCGAGGAGGGGGGCGAGGGCGAGCGCGCCGTCTCCCTCGTCCTGCGGCTCCCGCCGGATCGCAGCCCCGAGGACGTAGCCGCGCTGCTCACGGAGGCCCCGGGGATCCGGAACGTGGGGTGGACCCGCTAGGGAGCGGGGAGGGCGAGCGGGAGGCCGGGCATCAGGACGTCGCTCGGGCCCAGGCCGTTCAGGTCGCGGAGGTCCTGCACGAGCGGGCGGGGGTCGCCCTCGGGTCCCACGAGGTCCCTGGCGATGCCCCACAGGGTGTCCCCCTGGGCCACGACGTGGACGTCTCCGCCCGATCCTCCCGCGGGCGCCTCGATCCGGCCACTGGCGGCCCCCGAGATCAGGACCACCGTCACGGAGATCGCCGCGATAAGCGCGGCGATCCTCCCCGTTCGAACCCGTGTTCGACCCATGCGGGGAAGTATGCCGAACACCCGTTCGAGCGTCAAGCACTCGAACAGATGTTTGCTTGAGGCCCCTTCGCGTGCTAGCGTCGACCGGACCAAGAGGAGGTCGGCATGGACGACATCACGCCACGGCAGCAGCGGATCCTCGACTTCATCCGGGCCACGGTGCGGGATCGAGGGTATCCGCCGACCGTGCGGGAGATCGGGGAGGCGGTCGGCCTCACCTCGTCCTCCAGCGTGCACGCCCAGCTCTCGAATCTCCAGCGGAAGGGGCTGCTCCGCCGCGACCCCTCCAAGCCGAGGACGATCGAGCTCGCCGAACACCGCGCCACGAGCGCGACCTCGGTCCCCCTGCTGGGTCGCGTGGCGGCCGGGGCGCCGATCCTGGCCGACGAGAACCTGGAGGACCACATCGCGGTGCCCACCGACTTCGCCGGAGGCGGAGAGCTCTTCGCCCTTCGCGTGGAGGGTGATTCGATGGTCGAGGCCGGGATCCTCGACGGCGACGTGGTGGTCGTGCGGCGCCAGGACGTCGCCGCGGACGGCGACATCGTGGCCGCGCTCGTCCCCGGGCCCGCGGAGCACGAGGCCACGGTGAAGCGCCTCCGGCGCGGCGGGGGCGGCCTCACGCTCGTCCCGGAGAACCCGGCCATGGAGCCCTTTCCCATGCCCGAGGGCGGGCGGGTGCTGGGAGTCGTCACGGCCGTCCTGCGGAAGGTCTAGCTAGATCGGGACGCGGGCCACCGCCAGGACCGCCTCCGACCGATCGACGAAGGCTGTATCTGGGAGCGCGTCGAGGCGCTTCCCGACCGCGGCCAGGCACGCCGCCCGCGCCACCTCATCGAGGGACGCCAGACGCTCCCGGGAGGTGGAGAGGCGCACCCGCTGGCCCCAGAACTCATCGCGCGAGAGCCGGACGTTCGCTCGCGCCGTCTCGACGGACAGCATCTCGAGCCCGGCCGCCTCCACGAGGCCGCGGACCTTCTCTGGGGCGTCCGTCCGCTCGTGGGCCGAGAGGCTCGGCGTGGGAGCCGCCCCGTGCGCGTCCAGCTCCTCCTCCCACGCCGCCAGGGGCGGGCACAGATCGTGGTCCGTCCACGTCGCCACCCCCACCGACCCGCCGGGCCCGAGCACCCGCCGAGCCTCGCGCAGCCCGGCGACGGGGTCGGGGAGGTGGAACAGCATGAAGGCCATCACGACCACATCGAACGTGTCGGCGGCGAACGGGAGATGCTGCGCATCGGCCACGACCCTCGGGGTCGAGGGGTCGGCCTCCCTCAGCATGGCCTCGGTGACGTCCGCGGCCACGACGTCCGCCCGGGGAGCGAGACCGCGGAGCTCGGGCAGCAGGGCGCCCGTTCCGGCTCCGAGATCGAGCACGCGGCGGGCGGCGCCGAGCGGGAGACGGCGGGCGAGGCGGGCGCTGAGCGTGACCAGGACGGGGGCCCAGCAGTCGCGGTAAGCGCTGGGGTCCGCCGTGTACCGTTCGACGACCCTCCGGACCCACTCCTGGTCGGGAAGGTCCATCCGGCCCTCAGCCGGAGCGGCGCACCCGCGGCGACTGCACGAGGAACTCCTCGACCCAGGTGACCTGGTCCTCGCGGAGGCGGACGTCCACGAGGGTGTCTTCCTCCCCCGGCTCCACGCTCAGCACCTCGGCCTCACGGTGAAGCCGCGCCGTGACGTCCTGGCGGGCGTACGGGATCCGCAGGTGCACCTCGACCGGCGGGGACGGGAGGACGTCGTCCACGCGGGCCAGCAGCTTGTCCAGCCCGTCGCCCTCGAGCGCGGACACGAGCACCGCATCGGGGAAGCGCGGCTCGAGCCGGGCCCGGTCCTCGGCGGAGACCAGATCGGCCTTGTTGAGGGCGAGAACCTCGGGCAGCTGGGCGGCGTCGATCTCGGCCAGCACCTCGCGCACGGCGGCGACCTGCTCGTCGACGTCGGCGGCGGACGCGTCCGCCACGTGGAGGATCAGGTCGGCCCTCGTCACCTCCTCGAGGGTGGAGCGGAAGGCCTCCACGAGGTCGTGGGGGAGCTTCCCCACGAACCCCACGGTGTCCGAGAGGGTGACGCCGCGGCCGCCGGGGAGCCGGAGCCTCCGCACCGTCGGATCCAGCGTGGCGAAGAGCTGGTCGGCGACGAGCGCGTCCGCGCCGGTGAGCGCGTTCATCAGCGTGGACTTCCCCGCGTTCGTGTACCCGGCGATCGCGATCTGTGGGATCCGGGAGCGCTCCCGGCGAGACCTGGTCACGTCGCGGGAGCGGGCCACGTCGCGCAGCTCGCGACGGAGCCGAGAGATCCGCTGGCGGATGCGCCGGCGGTCCACCTCCATCTTCGTCTCGCCCGGGCCGCGACGCGTCCCGATGCCCCCGCCCATCCTCGACATCGCCTCTCCCCAACCCCGCAGACGCGGGAGGAGGTAGCTGAGCTGGGCCAGCTCGACCTGGAGCTTGCCCTCCCTGGAGCGGGCGTGGAGCGCGAAGATGTCCAGGATCAGCGCGGTGCGGTCGACCACCTTCACACCGAGATCCTCCTCGAGGTGGCGCAGCTGCCCCGGCGTCAGCTCCTGGTCGAAGATCACGAGCCCCGCGTCGGTGTCGTGAACGAGGGCATGGAGGTCGCCGAGCCTCCCCTTCCCGATGAAGGTCCTCGGGTCGGGGGCGTCGCGGGGCTGGACCAGGCGGCCGACCACCTCCGCGCCCGCGGTGTCGGCCAGGGCAGCGAGCTCGTCGAGATCGCCCTCGTCGGGAGCGATCCCCACGAGGACCGCGGGCTCGGAGGTGGTCGGCCGCCACCGGGCTGAGAGGGGGGACTCGGAGACCCTTCGTCGCCTCGGAGGGCGCCCGCTCACGAGAGCGCCTCTCGGAACCGGTCCATCGCCTCCTGCAGCCGGTCGTCGGGGACGGTCAGCGAGATCCGCGCGTAGCCCTCTCCCCCGGCCCCGTAGCCGCTGCCGGGTGAGATCACGACGCCGGTCCGCTCCAGCACGAGGTCGCAGAACTCGGCCGACCCCATCCCGTCCTTCGTGGGGAACCAGATGTAGAAGGATCCCTTCGGCGGCTCGAGGTCCCACCCGAGGTCGTTAAGCGTGGCGATCACGACGTCCCGCCGCTTCTGGTACAGCGCCCGGAGGCGCTCCAGGTGGTCCTGGGGGCCGGTGATCGCCGCGATCGCCGCCCGCTGGACCGCGTCGAAGATCCCCGAGTCGATGTTCGTCTTGACCTGGGCCAGGGCCCGGACGGCTTCCGGGCTGCCGACGGCCCACCCCACGCGCCAGCCCGTCATGTTGTGGGTCTTGGAGACCGAGCCGAACTCGATGGCCACGTCCTTCGCATCCGGGACCTGGAGCACCGAGGGGGCCACGTAGCCCTCGTAGGTCATCTCCGAGTAAGCGGCGTCGTGGACCAGGAGCAGGTCGTGCTCGCGGGCGAAGGCCACGGCCCGCTCGAGGAAGGCGAGGTCGGCCACGGCCGCGGTCGGGTTCGAGGGGTAGTTGAGCCACAGGATCCGGCTCCGGTCCCCCACCGGCATCGCGTCGAGGTCCGGGAGGAAGCCACGGTCGGCGGACAGGGGGAAGGCCACCGGCGTCCCCCCCGCCAGCGTGGTGCTCGACGCGTACACGGGGTAGCCGGGGTCGGGGACGAGCGCCTCGTCGCCGGGGTCGACGAACGCGATCGGCAGGTGGGCCAGCCCCTCCTTCGACCCGATCAGCGGTTGCACCTCGGCGTCCGGATCGAGCTCCACCCCGAACCGGTCCCGGTAGTGGCCGGCGATCGCCCTTCGCAGCTCGGGCATCCCGAAGTACGAGGGGTACCGGTGCGTCGCGGGATCGGTCGCGGCCTCCCGCAGGGCGTCCACGACGTGCTCGGGGGTGGGGGTGTCCGGGTCGCCGACGCCGAGCGAGATCACGTCCACGCCGGCCGCGCGCTTCCCCTCGATCTTCCGGTCCAGCTCGGCGAACATGTACGGCGGCAGGCGATCGAGGCGCGAGGCGATCCTCACGTGGCCACCCCCTCCGGCGTCGGGGACGCGACGCGCCCGGCCCGGGCCCGCTCCACCCAGGCAGGGGAGAGCTCCGCGTCGAACACGAAGGTGGCCGGGCCGGTGAGGAAGACGCGGTCGTCATCGGCCCACGCGAGCCGGAGCTCGCCGCCGGGGAACCGGACGGGGGCCTCCCGGGGCGCGAGCCCCGCGAGGTTGGCCGCGACGAGCGAGGCGCAGGCCCCGGTGCCGCAGGCCATCGTCTCCCCCGACCCGCGCTCCCAGACCCGGACCTCGACCACGCCGTCCACGACCCGGACGAACTCCACGTTCGTCCGCTGCGGGAAGTCCTCGTGGTGCTCCAGGTCCGGCCCGATCCTCCGCACGTCGAGCTCCTCGGGGTCCCGATCGCCGATGAGGACGAGGTGGGGGTTCCCCATCGAGATCCCGAAGCCCCGATACGTCGCCCCCTCGACCTCGAAGGCCTGGTCGAGGAAGGTCCCTTCGCCCCGCATGGGGAGCACGGACCGCTCGAACGCCGGGGGGCCCATGTCCACGCGGACGGCTTCGACCACGCCGTCCTCCACGGTGAGGACCAAGCGCTTCACGCCCGCACGGGTGTCCACGTCGATCTCGGTGGCGGTGGTCAGCCCCCGCTCGTAGACGAGCTTGGCCAGGCAGCGGATCCCGTTCCCGCACATCTCGGCCGTCTCGCCGCTCGCGTTCCAGTAGTCCATGAAGAAGTCGGCCCGGTCCGACCCCGTGATGCGGATCGTCCCGTCGCCTCCCACGCCCAGGTGGCGGTCGCAGAGGGCCGCCACGAGCTCGGGCGTTTGGCGGTCACGGTCGTCGAGATCGACCCACATCACGAAGTCGTTCCCGGTCCCGTGGTACTTCGATACCTTCATCGTCCCCTCCCCGGGGCCGCGCCCCGCAGGTGCTTCTCGATGCGATCCAGCGGCGGCCCCCCCTCGTCCACGTCGAACCAGCGGATCCGCGGGTCGCGACGGAACCAGGCCATCTGGCGACGAGCCAGCGCCCGCGTGCGCCGTGCGATCTCGCGGGCCGCCTCCTCGAGCGTGAGGCGATCCTCGAGGTGCCGCACGATCTCAAGGTACCCGATGGCCTGGGATGCCGTGAGGAAGGGGCCGAAGCCGCGGTCCAGGAGCGCACGGACCTCCTCCACGAGCCCCTCCTCGAGCAAGCGGCGCGCGCGGGCCTCGATCCGCGCGCGGAGGAGATCGGCGGAGAGTCGAAGGCCCGCGGCGCGGACGCGGTCCTGAGGGTAGAGCTCCCAGGCCGCGGAGAACGATGAGAACGGCCTGCCGGTGAGCGCGGCGACCTCGAGCGCGCGGACGCTGCGCCGGAGGTTCTGGGGCTCGATCCGCGCCGCCGCGTCGGGATCGAGCCCGGCCAGGCGGGCGTGCATCCACTCGGGCCCCAGGGCGCGGCCCTCGGTCTCGAGGAGCGCGCGGAGCCCCGAGTCGGTGCCGGGGAACTCGAGGTCGTCCACGACCGCGCGGAAGTAGAGGCCCGATCCTCCCACGAGCAGTGGGGTCCGCCCGCGAGCGGCGATCGCGACGACCGCGGCCCGGGCCATCCGCTGGAACAGCGCCACGTTGAAGGGCTCCGTAGGGTCGGCGACGTCGACGAGATGGTGCGGGACGGCGGCTCGCTCCTCGGCACCGGGCTTCGCGGTGCCGACGTCCATCCCCCGGTAGACGGTCATCGAGTCCACGAGGATCACCTCGGCGTCGAGCCTTCGCGCCAGCTCG
>DASUTZ010000194.1:0-2729 GCA_036374295.1 Actinomycetota bacterium | reverse complement strand
GGCGAGATGTACCGCAGCGAGGAGTGGCGGCATCCGGAGCCCTGGCTCCGGAGCCGCTCGATGGAGGACGTGCTGGAGTACCACCTCGGGCCCCTCGGGGTCCCGGTGCTGACCAACCTGCCCCTGGGGCACGGGAAGCACCTGGCCACGATCCCGCTGGGGGTCGAGGTGACCGTGGACGCGGACGAGCGACGCCTGATCGTGGAGGAGTCGGCCCTCCAGGAGGCGGAAGGAGGGGAGCGATGACGCGCAGAAGGGGACGAGGGCTGGCCGCACTGACCGCGACGGCTCTGCTGATCGGTCTGTACGCGCCGGGGGCCGGGGCACAGACGCCGGCGCCGACGGCCGCCGAGGACGAGAAGATCACCTTCGTCTACGGCGACGACAACGACATCGACTCGATGAACCCGTGGGTCGGCGTGGAGGCGCCCGCCTACCTGATGTACGCGCTCAACTACGACCTCCTGGTGAACTTCGCGATCGATGACCTCTCGCCCTCACCCGGCCTGGCCGAGTCGTGGGAGGTGAGCGAGGACGGGCTGACCTGGACCTTCGACATCCGCGAGGGCGTGACGTGGCACGACGGCGAGCCCTTCACGGCGCACGACGTGGCCTTCACCTTCAACCGGATCCTCGAGGACCGGCAGGGCTGCTGCATCGACTACATCCGGCAGGCGGAGACGGTCGAGGCCACCGACGACACTACCCTCGTGATCACCACGCGGCGACCGACCCTGCAGTTCCTCACCGCGTACGTCTACATCCTCCCCGAGCACATCTGGAGCGACATCTCCAAGGAGGAGGCCAAGACCTTCGAGAACTACCCGAACCCCGTGGGGACGGGCGCCTTCCGCGTCGTCGAGTGGGAGGAGGGCCAGTTCTTCCGGATGGAGGCCAACCCCGACTACTGGGCGGGCGCCCCGAAGATCGACGAGGTGATCTACCGCATCTACCAGAACGAGGACGCCCTGGCCCAAGCCCTCCTGGCCGGCGAGGTGGACTTCGCCGACACCCTCGGGGCCGGCATCTACGACTCGCTCGAGGGCCAGTCCGACATCGGGACGAACGAGGCCAACATCCCCAGCTTCGAGGAGATCGGGTTCAACGCGGGGGCCGACGACACCTACGGCGACGAGGCGGACGGTCACCCCGCCCTCAAGGACGTCACCGTACGCCGGGCCATCGCCCACGCCATCGACAAGGAGACGATCGTCGACCGCGTGGTCCGGGGCCACGGCACGGTCGGCACCACGATCGTCCCGGAGGTGACACCCTTCTACCACTACGAGCCGACCGAGGAGGAGCTGATCCCCTTCGATCTCGAGGAGGCCAACCGCCTGCTGGACGAGGCGGGGTACGAGGACACCGACGACGACGGCGTGCGCGAGATGCCGGGCGGGGGGCAGCCACTCCACTTCCGCTACTTCGTGCGGAACGAGAAGCAGACGACGGTGACGACGAGCGAGTTCGTCACCGACTGGCTCGAGCAGATCGGCATCTCCACCGAGGTCCGCGGGATGAGCGACACGCGGCTCACGAACGTGATCTACGAAGGCGACTTCGACATGTTCCACTGGGGCTGGTTCCCCGACGCCGACCCCGACTTCATCCTGTCGGTGCTGACATGCGGCCAGCGCCCGCCGGACGGCATCTGGAGCGACTCCTTCTACTGCAACGAGGAGTACGACCGCCTGTACGAGGAGCAGCAGACGACGCTCGACCTCGACGAGCGGGCCGAAATCGTCAAGGAGATGCAGCGGATCGCCTACGAGGACGCTCCGTACGTCGTGCTGTTCTACGACCGGAGCCTCCAGGCCTACCGCGAGGACCGCTGGACCGGGTTCCGGCAGCAGCCGGCGGACGGCGGCGACCTCCTGGCCGCGTACGGGCCGTTCAGCTTCATCAGCATCCGGCCCAAGACCGCGGAGGAGGGGGGCACCGGACAGACTGGGGCCACCTCGGACACCGGCATCCCCACCGGCGTCTGGCTCGGCTTGATCGGGGCCGTGCTGGTCGTGGCCATCATCTGGTTGCTGCTGCGCCGTCGAGGCGCCGAAGAGGAGCGCGAGTAGGGAGCCGGGCGCGGGACGGGAGGCCCCATGGGGACGAGACGCTACCTGCTCGGGAAGGTGGCCCAGGCGACCCTGACCGTGCTGTTCGTCCTCGTCTTCAACTTCTTCCTGTTCCGCGTCATCCCGGGCGACCCCGCGCAGATCCTCGCGCGCGCGAAGCACCTGCCCAAGGAGGCGATCGTCCAGCTCACCGAGGACTTCGGGCTGCACGAGCCGATCCCGAAACAGTTCGCGCTGTACGTCGAGGACACCGTCACGGGGAACCTGGGGATCTCGTATAAGTTCCGGAGGCCGGTGGCGGGGGTGATCGCCGATCGCATCTGGCCCACGGTTCTGCTCGTGGGCGTCTCCACGCTGGCGGCCACCGCGATCGGTCTCCTGATCGGCGTCTACGGAGCGTGGCGACGTGGGAGCAAGCTCGACCTCGGATCGCTGGGGACGTCCCTCGTCTTCTATGCGATGCCCGAGTTCTGGCTGGGGATCCTGCTCCTGATGGGGTTCGCGGCCGGCCTGGGCTGGTTCCCGACCGGGGGGATCCGGACGCCCGGCGCCGAGCTCACGGGGGTCGCCGCAGCCACCGACGTCCTCAACCATCTGTTCCTGCCGGCTATCACGCTGACGCTGGCGCTGATCGGCGAGTACGCGCTGATCATGCGG
>DASUTZ010000193.1:0-4514 GCA_036374295.1 Actinomycetota bacterium | reverse complement strand
AGCCGAGCGCGAGGCCCAGGCCGAGGGGCAGACCGAGACCGCGGCGAAGGGCGAGGAGCTCAAGGAGGAGATGGACGAGATCCTCGACGAGATCGACGAGGTCCTCGAGGAGAACGCCGAGGAGTTCATCAAGTCCTACGTCCAGAAGGGCGGCGAATGACGGAGGGGGTTCCCGGCTCGTTCGGCGCCAACCCGTCGTTCTACGATCTCGTCCGGGCCCGGGGGATGGGCGCGCCCGGGACCCCCGGCCAGACCGAGGGGCCGGGGCTCGCGCCGCCTCACGGGACGACCGTCCTCGCCCTACGCTTTGCCGACGGGATCGTGATGGCCGGCGACCGCCGCGCGGTGGAGGGCACGTCGGTGGCCGACCGCCGGATGGACAAGGTGTTCCCCGCCGACGACTACTCCACGGTCGCCATCGCCGGGGTCGCCGCGCAGGCGATCGAGCTGGTCCGTCTCTTCCAGACCGAGCTGGAGCACTACGAGAAGGTCGAGGGGGAGGGCCTCTCGCTGGACGGGAAGGCCAACCGTCTGGCCCAGATGATCCGCTCGTGGATGCCGATGGTGATGCAGGGGCTCATCGTGGTGCCGGTCTTCGCCGGCTACGACCTGGCCAAGCGGGAGGGTCGGATCTACCGCTACGACGTGATCGGCGGCCGCTACGAGGGGATCGACTTCCACGCGACGGGATCGGGCGGCCGCGACGCCAAGGGCAGCCTGAAGAAGCGGTTCCGAGACGGGCTCGACCGGGGGGAGGCGATCCGGGTGGCGCTCGAGGCGCTCCTGGACGCCTCCGAGGAGGACACCGCCACCGGCGGAGCCGACGTGCGGCGCGGGATCTATCCCACCGTGTACGTGGTGACCGCCGAGGGGGCCGACCGCGTCCCCGAGGACGAGGTGCGGGCGGCCCACGAGGACGTCCTAGAGCGCAGGACGGAGACGGGCTGATGACCCTGCCCTTCTACGTCGCCCCCGAGCAGCTGATGAAGGATCGCTCCGACTACGCGCGCAAGGGGATCGCGCGCGGCAAGCCGGTGGTCTCGCTGGAGTATGCGGACGGCATCCTGTTCTTGGCGGACAACCCCTCCACCCACCTGCACAAGGTCAGCGAGATCTACGACCGGATCGCCTTCGCCGGTGTGGGGAAGTACTCGGAGTTCGAGAACCTCAGGATCGCGGGCGTGCGCCTCGCCGACATCCGCGGGTACTCCTACGGCCGGGAGGACGTCACCGCGAAGTCGCTGGCCAACGCCTACTCCCAGGCGCTCTCGAACGTCTTCACCCAGGAGATGAAGCCCTACGAGGTCGAGATCCTCGTGGCCCAGCTCGGCGACTCGAACGACGAGAACGAGATGTTCCACATCCTCTACGACGGCAGCGTCACCGACCGGGAGGGCTTCGTGGCGATGGGCGGCGAGGCCGACTCCCTGACCGAGAGGCTCGAGGCGTCCTACCGCGACGGCATGGACCTCGGCGAGGCGCTCCGCGCGGGCGTGGCGGCACTGTCGGAGGCGAATGAGGGCGGGCTCGAGCCCTCGCGGATCGAGGCCGCCGTCCTCGACCGAACCCGGAAGCAGCGCCGGAAGTTCCGCCGCCTGACCGGCGAGCAGGTGGCCGGCCACCTCCAGGGTTGAGGGGATGAGCGTCGAGGTTCGGGGGATCCGCCCCGAGGAGTTCGACGACTTGCTGCGCGCCGTGGCGACGGGGTTCGGCGGGCACATCAACGACCGGGACCTGGCGCTCGAGCGCCGGGTGATGGAGATCGAGCGGACCGTGGCCGCCACCGACGGAGAGGTGTTCGTCGGGGGCGCCACCGCGTCCTCGATGACCCTGTCGGTCCCGGGGGGGATCGTGCCCGCCGCCGGCATCACGGGCGTGTCCGTGCTCCCCACCCACCGCCGCCGGGGGATCCTGACCCGGATGATGCGGCGCAGCCTGGACCACGTCCGTGAGCGGGAGCCGCTCTCGATCCTGTGGGCCGCGGAGGGCGGCATCTACGGCCGGTTCGGCTATGGGATGGCCACGAGGCTGATGAGCCTCAAGGTCGACCGACAGCACAGCGCGTTCCGTTCGGATTACAGCCCCCAGGGATCGATGCGCCTGGTGTCGAGGGGGGAGGCGATGAAGCTCATCCCCCCGATCTACGATCGCGTCGCCGCCGAGCAGCCGGGCTTCATCGGGCAGACCGAGGAATGGACCGACCACCGCTTCACGATCTACGACTTCCTCGACGACGGTTTCGGGAAGGAGTTCTTCTTCGCGATCCACGAGGGGTCGGATGGGGCCGACGGATACGTGGTCTATCGCATCAAGGCCGACTGGGCGGGAGACGAGCGTCGCACGCTGAAGGTGGAGGAGCTCGTCGCCGCCACGCCCGGAGCCTACGCCGACGTGTGGCGCTACGTTTTCGATATCGACCTCGTCGAGACCTCCACCGCCTGGGATCGACCATCCCACGAGCCGCTGCTGCAGGTCTTCGCGGACCCCAACGCGGCCAAGGTCGAGCTGCACGACGGCCTCTGGGTCCGGCTCATCCGTGTGGACGAGGCGCTGGCGGCGCGTCGATACGCGACAGGAGGCCGCATCGTGCTCGAGGTGGACGACTCGTTCTGTCCCTGGAACCGGGGCCGCTACGAGCTCGTCGGCGGCCCGGAGGGCGCGGAGTGTCGCCCCACCGACGCCGACCCAGAGCTTCGCCTCACCGCCGAGCTGCTGGGCGCGGCGTACCTCGGTGGCGTCTCGTTCCGTGGGCTGGCGCGCGCCGGGCTCGTCCAGGCTGCCCCCGACGTTCTGGCCCGGGCGGACGGGATGTTCGGGTGGGATCCTCCTCCCTGGTGCCCGATCGTCTTCTAAAAATCAGGTCCGTTGTTAGAATCGGGCGTCCCCGAGGAGAAAGGCAAGCGATGCGAACCAGCACGCGTTTGGGCGCCCTGATCGCCGCCTCGGTCCTCCTCCTGGCAGCGTGTGGCGGCGACGACGATCCGACCGTCGAGGGAGGTGGCGACGCCGGCGGCGCGGGCGACATCCAGGTGGCGATGGTCGACAACAGCTTCGCGCCCAGCACTCTCGAGCTCACCGCGGGCGAGGAGGTCACGATCTCGACGCCCAACAACGGCCAGAACCCGCACTCATTCACGATCGACGACTTGGGCGTGGACACCGGCGTCCTGGAGGCCGGGGAGGGCAGCGAGGTCACGTTCACCGTGCCAGAGGGCGAGACCCAGTACTACTGCACGGTCCATGGCGCGGAGGTGATGTCGGGAACCATCACGGCCGGCTGACGCCATCCGCGGGGCCTGCGCCTACACTGGACGGGTGGAGCGGCGCATCTTCGGGCTCGAGAACGAGTACGGCGTCACCTGCACCTTCCGCGGCCAGCGACGGCTGAGCCCCGACGAGGTCGCGCGGTACCTCTTCCGGCGCGTGGTCCACTGGGGACGCTCGTCGAACGTGTTCCTGGAGAACGGCGCCCGGCTCTACCTCGACGTGGGCTCGCATCCCGAGTACGCAACGCCCGAGTGCGACTCGGTGGACGACCTCGTGGCGCACGACAAGGCGGGAGAGCGGATCCTGGAGCGCCTTCTCGAGGCCGCCGAGCTTCGCCTCCACGAGGAGGGGATCTCGGGCGAGATCTTCCTGTTCAAGAACAACACCGACTCGGCCGGGAACTCCTACGGGTGCCACGAGAACTACCTGGTGGCCAGGCAGGGAGAGTTCGCGCGGATGGCCGAGGTGCTGATCCCGTTCTTCGTCACGAGGCAGGTCTTCGCCGGGGCGGGGAAGGTGCTCCACGGGCCGCGCGGCGCCACCTACTGCCTCTCCCAGCGAGCCGAGCACATCTGGGAGGGGGTCTCATCGGCGACGACGAGGTCCCGGCCCATCATCAACACGCGCGACGAGCCCCACGCCGACGCCGAGCGGTACCGCCGGCTCCACGTGATCGTGGGGGACTCGAACATGAGCGAGTTCACCACCCACCTCAAGATCGGTGTGACCGACCTCGTTCTGCGTATGGTCGAGGACAACACCGTGATGCGGGACCTCACGATGGAGAACCCGATCCGGGCCATCCGCGAGATCAGCCACGACATCACCTGCCGGAAGCGCGTGCGGCTCACCAACGGCCGCGAGCTCTCCGCGCTCGAGATCCAGGCCGAGTACCTGGAGCGCGCCATGCGGTACGCGGACCACCGCGGGCTCGACGCGCGGGGCATGGCCGTGCTCAAGGATTGGGAGGACGTCGTGACGGCGCTCCGGGACGGCGACCTCGACCGGCTCCGGGACCGCATCGACTGGGTCGCGAAGTGGCATCTGATCGAGGCGTACCGGGAGAAGCACGACCTGCCGCTGTCCAGCCCCCGGGTGGCGCTGATGGACCTCTCCTATCACGACGTGAACCAGGACCGCGGCCTCTACTACCTCCTCGAGCGGAAGGCGAAGATGCGCCGCGCGGTGAGCGAGAAGGCGGTCCAGCAGGCGATGAGCGACCCGCCGCAGACCACACGGGCCAGGCT
>DASUTZ010000192.1:0-15556 GCA_036374295.1 Actinomycetota bacterium | reverse complement strand
CTCCACGCCCACGACGTCGTCGGTCGTGCTCACGAGGAAGCGGTCCGAGCGGAACGCCTCCGCCGCCTCCTTGCATGCCCCCTCGTCCTCGCAGGCAAACGCCACGGCGGTCAGCAGCCCCTCGGCGATCTCCGCCGCCAGTGAGGGGCCGCTCATGGCCACGACCGCGATCGAGGGCAGCTCGCGCGCGTAGACCGCGCTGACGCGCTCCAGCGTCTCGGGCTGCAGTCCCTTGGCGATCGAGACCGCGAGCCGAGCGCCGCCCAAGGCAGGGGCCACGAGGCGGCCCAGCGGCCCGGCGCCGGCCGAGTTGGCCCCGAGCACGGCGATCTCCGCGTGGGCGCCGGCCTCCTCAAGGTCGTCGGGACCGAGGATGCGCAGCTCGTCGGGCAGACGCTCGGGAAGGGCAGGGTGGCGGCGCTTCTCCGTGAGATCGCCGAGCACCGCGGCGTCGTGCTCGCTGCCCCAGAGCACCGCGTCCTCGCCCTTACGGGCCAGATGGATCGCGAGCGCGGTCCCGGCCGCGCCTGCCCCGAAGACGGTCACCAGGGCCACGGCCCGAGCATAGCAGGGGGCCGGCGGAGGTCAGAAGGCGAAGCTGGCCGCGCCTCCCGCGAGGAGCTCCACGACCTCCATCGACGTCTTGATCCTGGCTCCCTCGAGAGGTCCCCCTCCTCGATTCCGCGCGGCTTCGTGCAGGACCGGCAGGCCCAGATCGCGCCCCCGTTCGACACGTACTCGGCCATGATCTCGGGGAGTGGGGGCAGCCCCTGCTTCTGGACCCCGTCGGCTCCCCCTTCGGTGGCGAGATGGACGGCCTCGACGATCAGCAGGATCACGGGATCCTGCCCGGCCACCGCCGCGTTGTTCCCGAGCACGAAGGGCAGGGTCGCCCGCTCCGGGTCCTCCGCTCCGTGGCTCGCGTGGATCACGATCGTCATGCGGTCCTCCTCAGGTCTTGCGGATCAGGATGCGGTCGCGGTCCGGGCCCGCGTCCTCGGCCACGATCGCCAGCTCCCGGAGCCGGCAGAAGGCCCTCAGGCTGTTCCTCCCGGTGTGCGTGGCTGAGCGCACCTCGACGGTGCTGCCCGCCGGCAGCTCGTCCACCAGCCGCCCGATCTCCTTCAGCGTGGGGCCGCCGCACCCGATCTCGCCCGCGTCATAGAAACCGTCGGCCCCCAGCACCGATCCCCATCCGCTCCTCCTCCCGCCGCCATTCTCCCCGACCGGGGACGGCCCGGCTTAGGATGGGCTCGTGGCCAGGCCGCCGGCGACCGTGGACATCCGGGAGGTCCAGGTCATCAAGCACGACCGGACCTTCTTCGTCTCGAACCGCTTCGGCGATGTCCCGGAGGGCAACACCGCGGCGCTCGGCCTCTATCAGGCCGACACGAGGTTCCTCTCGCGGCTCGAGGTAACGCTCAATCAGCTGCGGCCGCTGCTGCTGCACTCCTCGACCGAGCGGAACTATTCGCAGATCGTGGAGCTCGTCTACCCGGTGCGGCACGTCCTGCTGGCGGGTCCCGAGCGGAAGGACAACATCTCGCTCCAGCGCAGGCGGGTCCTTCACGGGAGCCTCTTCGAGCGGATGCGGATCCGGAACTTCGGCCTCCAGGATCGCCGCATCGGGCTGACCGTCTCCTTCGAGTCCGACTTCCTCGACATCTTCGAGGTGCGGGGGATGGCCCGGGAGGAGCGAGGCGAGATGCTGCCCCCGGAGGTGGACCGTCACAGCGTCGTCCTCGGCTATCGAGGTCTGGACGGGGTCACCCGGTCGACGACCCTCCGTTTCTCGCCCGCCCCCGAGACGCTGAGCGAGCGCGAGGCCTCGTTCGACCTCGAGGTGGCGGCCGGCGACCAGGTCGACATCGTCCTGGAGATCGAGCCCCACGTGGGCGACGCCGCCCCGACCCGCCGATCGATGCGCGAGATCGAGCAGGAGCTGGAGCAGGTGTACGCCGCCTGGGAGAAGCGCTCCACCCGCTTCGGTGCCAGCGACGTGCGCCTCCAGGGCTTCCTGAGGCGGGCCGTGCGCGACCTCCGCATGCTCAGCTCGACCGGTGAGAACGGCACCCGCTTCATCGACGCCGGGATCCCGTGGTACTCGGCGATGTTCGGCCGAGACTCCCTCATCACGGCCTACCAGGCGCTCACGGGCTGCCCCAAGCTGGCGTGGAGCACGCTCCGGGGGCTCGCGGCGCTCCAGGGGAAGGTCGACGATCCCTGGCGGGAGGAGGAGCCGGGGAAGATCCTCCACGAGCTGCGCGTCGGTGAGCTCGCCGGGGCCGACGAGATCCCCCACACCCCCTACTACGGGTCGATCGACGCGACGCCCCTCTGGCTCGTCGTCCTGGGGGCGGCGTTCCGGTGGACGGGGGATCGGGAGGCGCTCCGAGAGCTCTGGCCGAACGCGCTCGCCGCACTCCGCTGGATCGACGAGCACGGGGATCGTGACGGCGACGGCTACGTGGAGTACGAGCGGCGCTCTCCCAGGGGTCTCGACAACCAGGGATGGAAGGATTCGTGGGACGGCGTCCCCTGGCCGGACGGCACACCGGTGGAGCCGCCCATCGCCCTGGTCGAGGTCCAGGGATACGTGTACCAAGCCAAGAGCCTGATGGCGCAACTGGCGCGGGAGATGGGCGAGGAGGGCCTCGCGGCGCGGCTCGAGAGCGAGGCCGCCGAGCTCAAGGAGCGCTTCAACCGCGACTTCTGGGAGGAGGAGACGGGATTCTTCGCGCTCGCGCTCGACGGAAGGAAGCGCCGAGTGCCGACCATCACGTCGAATCCCGGCCACTGTCTCTGGTCGCGGATCGTGGACCGGCGCCTCGCCCCCCAAGTGGTGAAGCGCCTGATGGATCCCGGCCTGCTCTCGGGATGGGGGATCAGGACGCTCTCCTCGCGACACCCCGTCTACGACCCGATCGGGTATCACACGGGCACGATCTGGCCTCACGACAACTCACTCATCGCTCAGGGACTCAAGAGGTATGGGTTCGACGCGGAGGCCCAGGACGTCCTGGACCAGCTCACGGCGGCCGGTCGATTCTTCCCCTACTCGAGGTTCCCGGAAGTGTTCTGCGGATTCTCCAGCGACGAGGTCCCGGTCCCCGTCGAGTACCCGGTCGCCTGCCGGCCCCACGCGTGGGCGTCCGCTGCCCCGCTGCTCATGGTCCGGGCCTACGGAGGGCTGTCCGCCGACTCGGCGCGACGGCGTCTGACCATCGAGCGTCCCCGGCTGCCGGACTGGCTGACCGGGATCGAGCTGCGAGGGATGCACGTGGCCGGGGCCCGCCTTGATCTCTCCTTCGTGAACAGCGACGGCGTCACGGCCGTGAAGGTCGATCACAAGCGGGGCGACCTGGAGGTCGTGATCCGGCAGTGATCAGGCGTAGCGCCCGCAGTGCGAGCAACGGTACCAGCCGTCGGTGTCGGGCGTGAACACCGCCCGCTCCCCGCAGTGAGTGCAGACCCGCCGCTGGCGGCCGTGCCCCAGCTCCTCGCGGCCGGTGCCGCCGTTCCGCGCGAGCGCGTGGAGGTACGACCGAAGCATGTCGGGCTCTCTGAGACGCTCTGCAGTGGTTGCCATGCCGCTCACCTCTTCCTTCCCGGTCCCGACGGGTTGTACCCACTCCCGCGGAGGATGAACGCGGAGAACGGGCCACTACACTGGTCGAGCGATGAGCATCGATCTGCACACGCATACGCGTCATTCGGACGGGACGTTCGAGCCCCGTGAGTCGGTGGGCCTGGCCCTCGATCGCGGGCTCCGCGTGCTCGCGGTGACCGACCACGACACCACGGCGGGGGTCTCCGCGGCCGAGGAGGCGGCGGCCGGCACGGGGCTCGAGATCGTCCCGGGCGTCGAGTTCTCGGCCGAGTACGAGGGGGGGAGCGTCCACGTCCTCGGGTACTGGATGGATCCCGAGCACGAGGAGTTCCGCGCCGAGCTAGCCAGGCTGCAGGACGATCGGGTCCGGCGCGGCGAGCGGATGGTGGAGCGTCTCCAGGCGCTGGGCTATCCGGTCACCGTCGAGCGGGTCCGCGAGATCGCGGCCGGGGGAAGCGTGGGCCGTCCCCACGTGGCCCAGGCGCTGGTGGAGGCGGGCGTGGTGCCCACGATCGAGGACGCGTTCACCGCGGACCTGATCGCGACGGGCGGGCGCGCCTACGTGCAGAAGCACGCCCTCCATCCCGTGGAGGCGGTCCGCTTGATCCGGCGAGCGAACGGCCTCGCCGTCCTCGCGCACCCGGTGCACTGGCGCGACGGCATCCCCGTCCCGCACACGCTCATCCAGGAGATGATCGAGGCGGGGATGGACGGCATCGAGTGCGCCCACCCCGACCAGGACCGTGCCACCGAGGCTCGCTACCGGGAGATGTCGGCCCGTCACGGGCTCGTGGCCACGGGGTCCTCGGACTGCCACGGAACCCGCTACGATCCCATCCGCATGGGATCGCGGACCACCGATCGCGAGGAGTTCGAGAAGCTGCTGGCCCGCCGCCGCTGAGTCGGGAGGAGGATGATGGCTCGGGCCGTGGATGAGGTCCCGGCCGGGAGGTATCTGGAGAGCTTCGACCCTGCCACGGGCGAGCTCGTGGGGCGGCTTCCACGCACGCCGCCGGAGGAGGTCGAGGCCGTGGCGGCCGCCGTGGCCGAGGTCCAGCCGACGTGGGCCCGCGCGCCCCTGAGCGATCGCCTGGACGTGATCGGCCGGGCCGCCGACCGGATGCTCGACCGGCGGGAGGAGCTCAGCCTTCTCTTCACCAGGGAGTCGGGGAAGCCCATCACCGAGTCCTCGATCGCGGAGGTGGGCGCCTCGGCGCTCGTCCTCTCCTGGGTCGCCCGACACGGGCGTCGCCATCTCTCGCCCGAGCGCGTCCCCACCTCGCAGCCGATCGTGGCCCACAAGAAGCACTGGGTCGTCTTCGATCCCCTGGGCGTGATCGGCGTCATCGGGCCGTGGAACTACCCGTGTCTGCTTCCGATGGCGGACGTGGCCTTCGCCTTGGCCGCGGGCAACGGGGTGGTCTTCAAGCCGTCCGAGCTCACCCCGCTCTCGGGCCAGGCGATCGCCGACCTGTTCGCGGAGGCCGGGCTGCCCGAGGGCGTGCTGCGCGTCGTGCACGGGGAGGGCGACACCGGGGCCGCGCTGTGCGAGGCGGGGCCGGTCCAGAAGATCCTCTTCACGGGGAGCGTGGAGAGCGGGCGGAAGGTCCTCGAGGAGACGGCCCGGGCTGGAAAGATGGCCCAGCTGGAGCTCGGAGGGAACGACCCCGCGGTCGTCTGCGCGGACGCGGACCTCGAGCGGGCCGTGGCCGGGGTGCTCTGGGCCTCGTGCGCGAACGCCGGGCAGACCTGTGCTGCGATCGAGCGGGTCTACGTCGATAGGCGCATCCACGACCGGTTCGTGGCCGGCCTCGTTGCGGCGGCCGAGACACTCGTTCCCGGCGACCCGAAGCGCCCGGACACTCAGATAGGGCCGATCATCTCCGAGCGTCAGCACCGGCGGGTCCTGGAGCACCTGGAGGACGCCCGCCGCCGGGGCGCGACCGTCGAGTGCGGAGGGCCGGTAGAGGTGCCGGGGCTCGCGGGGCTCTTCGTGGCCCCCGCCGTTCTGACCGGGGTGGATCACTCGATGCGGGTCATGCGCGAGGAGACGTTCGGGCCGCTGATCCCGGTGATGGCGTTCGACGACGAGCGAGAGGCACTGGCGCTGGCCAACGACTCCGAGTTCGGGCTCGGGGCGAGCGTGTGGACCCGCGACGCGCGGAGGGGCCGCGCCCTGGCCCTGGGGATCGAGGCCGGCATGGTCTGGATCAACGACCACGCGTACTCGAACGGGCTGGCGGAGGCGCCCTGGGGCGGTGTGAAGTCGTCGGGGACCGGGGTGGCGCACTCCAGGCACGGCCTCCAGGACATGACCCAGAAGCGGCTGATCGCCGAGGATGCCGGGAGGGTCCCGGCCGGTTGGTGGTTCCCGTACAGCGAGATCCGAAGACGAGGCTTCCTGGCCGTCGTTGAGTCGCTGGCCCGGGCCCGGCGTGCGCGGCGGGTGCGCGCGGCGTGGGACGGGCGGGGCACGATCGGGCGTTACGTGCGGTCCCTGCTCGGGTGAGGCCGCTTCGAGGCATCCGGGTCGCCGACCTGTCCCGCGTCCTGGCGGGACCGCTCTGCACGATGGTCCTGGCCGATCTGGGGGCGGAGGTGGTGAAGGTCGAGCGGCCGGGGGTGGGCGATGAGACCCGCTCCTGGGGGCCGCCGTTCGTCGGGCAGGACGCCGCGTACTTCCTCTCGGTGAACCGGGGGAAGCGCTCGCTCGAGCTCGACCTCAAGGCGCCCGAGGGCGCCGCGGCGGCCAAGGAGCTGATCCTCCGCTCGGACGTCCTCGTGGAGAACTTCCGCCCGGGCACGATGGCTCGCCTGGGTCTCGATCCCGAGGAGCTGGGCGAGCGCCATCCGGGCCTCGTCGTGTGCTCGATCACGGCCATGGGCGAGGAGGCCGATCCCCGGGTGGCCGGCTACGACCTCGTGATGCAGGCGGCGACCGGGCTCATGAGTCTGACGGGTCCGGCCGGCGGGGAGCCCACGAAGGTCGGCGTCGCGCTCCTCGACGTGGTCGCCGGCCTCTACGCTGCCGTGGGGATCACCGCCGCGCTCCGCGACCGCGAGCGGACGGGGCGGGGGACGCGCGTGTCCGTCTCGCTGTTCGACGCCGGGGTGGCAGCGCTCGTCAACCAGGCCGCCAACTACCTGCTGGGGGGAGAGGTGCCCGTCCCGATGGGCAACGCGCACCCCAACATCGCTCCCTACGAGGCGCTCTCGACCCCAGGGGGGCTGCTCGTGCTCGCCGCGGCGAACGACGGCCTCTTCGTCCGCGCATGCGAGGTGCTGGGACGGCCCGACCTCCCCTCGGACGCGAGGTTCGCCCGCAACGCCGATCGCGTGCGGAATCGAGAGGCCCTTCGCGGCCTCCTGGAGGAGGCGCTCGCGGAGCGCCCGAGGGACGAGTGGATCGGCCTGCTGATCGAGGCCGGGGTTCCCGCGGCCCCGGTGCGCGACCTCGCCGCGGTCTTCGGATCGGACGAAGGCCGGGCAACGATCCAGGAGATCGACGATCCGGTGCGCGGCCTCCTGCGGCTCGTGCGGAGCCCGATCCGGCTCGACGGCGTCGCCGAGTCGGCGTCACGCCCGCCGCCCGCGCTGGGGACACACGAGCCGGACGACCCCTAGGCTCCGGACGCGTAGACGAGCCAGCTCGCGTAGGAAGCGAGGAGGGCGATCCCGAGGATCCACCCGGCCCGACGCCGCAGCAGCAGGGCGACGGCCACGACCGTGTAGACCACGGCCACCCCCAGGAAGGCGAGGTTGACGCCCGTATCGATCGTGAGCGGCCGGACCAAGGCGGCCAGTCCCAGGACGCCGGTGAGCAGGGCCGTGATCGCCCCGAGGAGGCTTCCGGCGGCGCGTTCCGGAGGCTCCCCGCCGAGGGATCGCGGGATCACGCGGTGGAGCGTCGTGAGGGCCGCCAGCAGAGAGGCTCCCACGAAGCCCGCCCCCAGGCCCCCGGCCAGCGAGAGCCGGACTCCTCCCTCCACGATCACGACGGCGCCGCCGGCCAGGAGGCCGATCCCCGCGACCGCCGGAGCGGCCGATCGCGCCCCATCCGGCTCGCGCTCCGGCTCCGAGGGACGCTTCGGTGGGGGCTCGTCGCCCCCCGACAAGACCGCCTGCTCCCTCAGCTGGAGGACGAGGTACCCGGCGAACCCCACGGCCAGCAGAAGCCCCTCCAGGCGGTCCACGTAGCGACCGCTCACGGCGAGCGCGGCCAGGATCACGGCTCCGGACGGGGCCAGCAGCAGAAGGGTAGAGGACGGCGCGAAGAGGGGCCGCCGGCCGACGGCGAGCCTCCACCCCATCCCCACGGCGAGCAGGAACAGCGCCCCGCCGGTGGCCAGCCCCCCCGCGATCTCTGTCTCGCCGCGTCCGGCAGCCGCCAGCGCCGCCGCGAGGACGCCGACCTCGGCCCCGACCCGGATCGTCCGGGACCCGAGTGCCGGGACGCCGGGGATCGAGACGCGGGACAGGCCCCGGTCGGCGAGCTCGGCCCCTCCGTAGAGGAGCAGGGAGCCGGCCGCGATCAGGATTGAGGCGAGGGCCATGCGCGCACGATAGAGGATGAGCCGGTCCGCCCGGGCCACGTCGCCCATCCGGCGGCCCGGAAGATGGCTCGAAATGACCATGGAGGGACGCCGCCATCGCTTCCGACAACCTCATTGAGAGATGACCTCGACCGAGCGGAGCCTCCTCGCCGCCGGTACGCTGCTCGCCGGCTCCACCGCCGTGCTCTCGCTCATGTCCTCGGGTCCGGCAGCGGGGACGAAACTGCTGCCGTGGGTGGCCCTCGCTGCATCACTCCTCGTCTGCGCGGCCTGGGTCGCTCTCGAGCGCCGGGCCCGCACCGACGCCCCGTCCGGACGCTCGGGAGGGCGTGAGGCGATCCTCGGAGCCGTGGCGGAGGCCGCGGAGCGCTTCCTCAGCGAGGGCGTGGAGGCGATGCCCGTGGTCCTCGAGCAGCTCGCGGGGGCGACGGGGGCCAGCCGCGTCTACGTGTGGGAGAACCACGAGGGCGAAGGCGGCGCGCTGCTCACCTCGCAGCGCTACGAGTGGGTGGCCCCAGGCATCGACCCGCAGATCGACAACCCCGAGCTGCAGGCCCTGCCGTACGAGGAGGCGGGCCTGGGTCGCTGGGCCCGTCGCCTGGGCGCCGGGATGACGATCCACGGGCCCCTCCGGGCGTTCCCCTCTCGCGAGCGGGCGATCCTCGATCCTCAGCGGATCCGCTCGCTCGTCGCCGTCCCCATCTTCGTGGGCGACGAATGGTGGGGCTTCATCGGCGTGGACGACTGCGTGAGGGAGCGCGCATGGTCCGCCGGGGAGATCGACGCCCTGCGCGCCGCGGCGGGCGCTCTCGGCGGGGCGATCCATCGAGCGAGAGCGATGGAGCTGCTGGAGCAGGCCGAGGCGAAGTACCGGGCGATCGTGGAGAAGATCCCCGCCGCCATCTTCTTGGACGCCCTGGACGGGAAGGCCACCACGCTCTGGGTGAGCCCTCAGATCGAGGAGATCCTAGGGTTCCCCGCCGAGGAGTGGCTCGCCGACCCAGACTTGTGGATGCGCCAGATGCACCCGGCCGACCGCGACCGCGTCGCCGCCGCCACCGTCCGCCACAACGAGACCCTGGAGCCCTTCGGGGAGGAGTACCGGATCTTTCACCGCGACGGCCGATTGGTGTGGGTCCGGGATGAGGCCGTGATCACCTACGACGACGAGGGCAGGCCGCGCTTCTCGCAGGGCTTCTTCATGGACGTGACCGAGGGGAAGCGCGCGGAGGCGCAGGAGCGGCGCCACTCGGAGTACCTCTCGGCGATCCATGAGACCGCGCTCGGTCTCATGGATCGCCTCGAGGTCGACGGCCTCCTGCAGGCGATCGTGGGGCGGGCGGCGGAGCTGCTCGGCACGGGTCACGGGTTCGTCTACCTCCCCGACGAGACCGGCGAGCGTATGGAGATGAAGGTCGGCGTGGGGGCCCTCACCGAAGCGGTGGGGTTGCAGGCCGGGCGCGGGGAGGGGGCGGCCGGGCTGGTTTGGGAGCGGGGGGAGCCGGTCGTGATCTCAGACTACGCGGGCTGGGAGGGCCGTCTGAGCTTCTCTCTCGATGTGTCGAGCGTTGTGGCGGTCCCCCTCGGATCCCGGAACGAGGTGGTGGGGGTCCTGGGCCTCGCTCACATGGACCCGGAGCTCGGCTTCACCGATGAGGACGTGGAGCACCTGGTGACCTTCGCCGAGTTCGCCTCGATCGCCCTGGACAACGCGCGGCTATACGAGGCCGCCCAGCGCGAGCTCGCCGAGCGGAAGCGGGCCCAGGCCGAGCTGGAGGAGCAGGAGGAGCGCTTCCGCACGCTGTCCGATTCGGCCCTGGAGGGGATCTGCATCCACGACCGGGGAACGATCACCGAGGTCAACCGGGCCTTCGCCGAGATGTTCCGGATGCCACCCGAGGAGCTCGTCGGGACCCAGGTCCTGGAGCTCCTGGCGCCCGAGGATCGCGAGATGGCCGCCAGGCGGATCGAGGAGCAGTCCGAGGAGGTCGGGCGGCACGAGGGGGTCCGGGGCGACGGGTCCCGCTTCGCAGTGGAGCTCGTGGGACGCAGGATCCCTTACCGGGGGAGGGAGGCCCGGGTCCTGGCGATCCGGGACATCACCGAGCGGCGGCGGGCCGAGGAGTCCCTGCGCGAAGCGTACGAGCGGGAGCGTGAGGCGGCAGAGCAGCTCCGACACGTCGACGAGATGAAGAACGCCTTCCTCACGGCGGTGAGCCACGAGCTCCGAACCCCGCTCTCCGCCATCCTGGGGTTCGCGCTGACGCTGGAGCGGGAGAGCCTCAGCCTCTCACCGGCCGAGGTGCGCGAGATGGTCGATCGGATCGTGGCCAACGCCAGGAAGCTCGACTCTCTGCTGACGGACCTCCTCGACCTCGATCGCATCTCGCGCGGGATCCTCGAGGCGACGCGGCGACCGACGGATGTCGGCGACCTGGTTCACCGCGTGGTGGAGGGAGCCGATCTCGCCGGCCGACGCGTGCTCGTGGAGGCCCAGGAGCTCGTCGCGCAGGTGGACGGGCCGAAGGTGGAGCGGATCGTGGAGAATCTGCTGGCGAACGCGGCGAAGTACACGCCTCCCGGGACCCCGGTCTGGGTGCGCCTGGTCCGAAGGCCCGGCGGGGTGCTGATCGCCGTGGAGGACGCGGGGCCGGGCGTGGAGCTGGAGCAGCGGGATGCGATCTTCCGGCCGTTCACCCAGGGCGAGGACGCCCCGGCCCACGCCCCCGGGACGGGGATCGGCCTCTCGCTCGTGGCTCGGTTCGCCGAGATGCACGGCGGGAGCGCCTGGGTCGAGGATCGAGAGGGAGGCGGGGCGTCGTTCCGGGTGTTCCTCGCCGCGGCCGAGGTGGAGTCCTCGGAGCTGCCGCGGGCCGTCGGGTTCGGGGAGCTCAGTGATCGCTCGTCCCAGTGAACCGGAACGAGCCGATCCGGAGCGTCGGGACGCGTGAGGCCTCGAAGAAGAACTCGCTGGCGAGCGTGGACTCGGAGCCGACCATCTCGACGCGGTCGAGGGCCTCGATGATCGACTCGGTGAAGCGGAGGTTCTTCACGGGACCCACGACGGCTCCGTCCTCGATCAGCCAGGTGCCGTCCCGGGTCATCCCGGTGATCACGGCCTCCTTGGGGTGCACCACGTTCGAGTAGTGGAAGCGGCTGACGAGGAGGCCCCGGCCCGTGGCTGAGATCATGTCGTCGGCCGACGCGTCGCCGATCGCCATGAACAGGTTGAGGGGGAACGGTCCCTCGGGGTTGGGAGGCGGGAGCGCATGGCCGGTGGACCGGCCCCCGGTCTGCGCTCCGCTCCTGCGATCGTGGACGCCCCCGACGAAGACCCCCTGGCGCACGAGGTCCACTCGTCGCTTGGGCGTCCCCTCGAAGTCGAACGGGAGCCCGATCGTGTCCGGGGACAGCGCGTCGTCCCAGATCGAGACCCGCTCGGACATCAGCCGCTGGCCCTCCCTGCCGGCGAAGCACGAGCGGCCCTCGGCGATGGCCCGCCCCCCGAACCCGAGATAGGAGAGGAAGGCGAGCAGCGTGGCCACGGCGGGGGGCTCCACCACCACCTCGTAGTCCCCCGGCTGGAGGTCACGGGGCCGCTGGCTGTCGCGGGCCTTGGCGAAGGCCGCCGCGCCCACCGCCGCGGCGTCCAGGTCGGCCACTCGTCCGGCGGCTCGCTCGGCGAACCCCGCGCCTCCCTCGCCGCCGGAGACGACCGCCGTGATCGAGGCCTTGCTCCGTGCGGCGTGGACGGCCAGCCCCTCCGTGTTGGCCACGGCCACCTCGAGGGCGCCCGTCTCGAACGCACCCGCGGCCGTGAAGCCGGGGCCGCAGGCCCCCACGAGCGCCTCGACGGCCTCGGCCCTGGCCGCGGGCGACGTCTCGGACGTGGCGGGGTCGTAGCCGTCCATCGTCGGAGCCTCGGCCCGAGGGGCGAGTCCGGGGAACATCGGGTCGGGCGCGGCCATCTCGGCCATCTCCAGCGCGCTTCGCGCCGCGGCCCGGACGCCGTCGGGCCGGAGGTCGTTCGTCGAGGAGACTCCCACCCGTCCGTCGCGGACCGCCCGCACGCGGACCGCGGTCTCCTCCTGGGCGGTGCTCTGGTGGATCGCCGATCCGGCGAACCGCGTCAGGCCTCCCCAGCCACGGATCACGAGGACCTCGACGTCGGCGCCGCCGGCCGCGTCGAGGGCCGGCCCGGCGAGCTCCAGCGCCGCCTCTCGCCCCATCGGCTCGGGCATCAGCGCACCCCCACCCTGACGTTCCGGAATCGGGCCGGCGAGGTCCCATGCCCCACCCGGGCCACTTGCCCCGGCTGACCCTTCCCGCAGTTCGGCGTGCCCCACATCGTCCACTCCTCGCTCCCGCAGACCGCGTCGCAGGAGCGCCAGAACTCGGTCGTGATGCCCGTGTAGTTGGGGTTGCGGTAGAGCTGGGTGAGGCGGCCGTTCTCGATCCGCCATGCCACCTCGCAGCCGAACTGGAAGTTCACGCGCTTGTCGTCGATCGACCACGAGCTGTTCGTGGACATGAAGATGCCATCCTTCGTGTCGCCGATCAGCTCGGCCAGCGTCCCTTCGCCCGGGTGGAGGTTGACGTTCGTCATCCTGATCAGCGGAAGGTGCTCCCAGCCGTCCGCGCGCATCGTGCCGTTGGACGTCTCCCCGAGGACGGCGGCCGTCTCCCGGCTGGAGAGGAAGCCCTGGAAGATGCCCTCCTCGATGACCGGCACGGGTTGGGCGGGCACGCCCTCGTCGTCGTAGCCGAACGACCCGATCCCCGTGGGGACGGTGGCGTCGGCCGAGATCGTCACGACGTCGGAGGCGTACCGGAACTTGCCCCGGTCGTCCGGGGTGAGGAACGATGTGCCCGCGTAGGCCTCCTCCATCCCGAGCACGCGGTCGAGCTCGATCGGGTGGCCCACCGACTCGTGGACCTGGAGCACCATCTGCGAGGAGTCGAGGATCAGAGTGGTCTCGGTCGAGGGGCAGTCGGGGGCCTCGAGGAGGGCCACCGCCTCCTCGCCGATCCGCTCGGCCTCCTCCACGAGCCCCAGGGACCGGATGTGCTCGTAGCCGGCCGCCGAGAAGTGGCCCCGGAACGAGTTGGGGAACGAGCGGCGCTGGAGCTCGCCGCCGGAGATCGCCGTGGCCTCGATCCCGCCGCCCGAGTGCGTGATCGTCTGGTCGATCGCCGCCCCCTCGGACGAGGCAAACGCCGTCCGCTGACGGAAGAAATCCAGGCTGGCTTCGGCGAACGACACCCCCTTGACGCCCTGGGTCCGGCGCGCGGCCTCCATGAGGAGCGAGACCTTCTCATCGAGGGGGATCGTGAACGGGTCCTCGGCCACGACCGTCTGCCACGTCGTCTGAGCGGGCTCCACCTCGGCCAGGGCGATCGGCTCGCGGGGAAGGCGGGACGCGGCGCGGGCGATCTCCACGGCCAGGACCGCGGCGTGCTCGATCTCCTCGGGCTCCCTGCGGTCGGTGGAGGCGAAGCCCCAGAAGCCGTCCACGAGGACCCGGATCCCCACCCCCATGGTGCGGGAGCGGTCCACGCCCTCCATCTCCTGGTTCTTGACGGTGAGCGACTCGGTCTCGCGGAGCGCGGCGCGGGCGTCGGCGTAGCCGGCGCCCGCGCCGCGCGCCGCCTCGACCGCCGACTTCGCGATGTCGAGCATGCCTCTCCTTTCGGACGAACCCGCCTCTGGACGGACGGAGCGCAGTGTATCCGACGAGGCCGTCCTCGACCCAGAGGCTCGTCTATCGTGTGGGCGGATCGGAAAAGGAGCGATGCATGAACTTGCTCGAAGGGAAGGTGATCGCCGTCACCGGCGCCGGCCGGGGGATCGGCCGAGAGGAGGCGCTGCTGCTGGCCCGCGAGGGCGCGAGGGTCGTCGTCAACGACCTCGGCGGCGAGTGGGACGGCACCGGGGAGGACACCCGCGTGGCCACCGAGGTGGCGAGCGAGATCGAGGCCGCGGGGGGTGCGGCCGCGCCCCATTTCGAGGACATCTCCGAGCCCGAGGGGGCCGCATCCCTGGTCGAGACCGCGCTCGATCGCTGGGGCCGCATCGACGGCCTCGTCAACAACGCGGGGATCCTGCGCGACCGCATGACCTTCAACATGGCTCCTGAGGAGTGGGACGCGGTGATCAAGGTCCACCTCCGGGGAACCTTCCTGTGCACGGCCGAGGTCTGCCGCCGCTGGCGCGAGCTGGCGAAGGGAGGCGAGGACGTCTCGGGCCGCCGCATCGTGAACACCTCGAGCACCTCGGGACTCCTGGGGATGGTGGGGCAGTCGAACTACGGGACGGCCAAGGCCGGCATCGCCGCGTTCACCCAGATCGTCTCGATGGAGATGCGGAGCTATGGCGTGGGCGTGAACGCGATCGCGCCCGGCGCCCGGACCCGCATGACCGAGAAGACCTTCGGTGACCTCCGGGTGGAGGGCGACTTCGATCCGCTCGACCCGGGCAACATCGCGCCGCTCGTGGCGTTCCTCTGCTCGGACTCCGCCGCCGGGATCACCGGCCAGGTGTTCGGGATCACCGGGGGGCTCGTCGAGCTCTACCAGAGCTGGACGCCCGTGTCGGAGCTCGACAAGGGGGCCCGGTGGGAGGCGTCCGGGCTCGCCGAGCGGATGGACGAGCTCTTCGGCAAGCGGCCGCGCTCCTACGAGCCCGGCCGCTCGCCCCTGCGGCGCATCACGGGCATCGGCGGCTGAGCCGCCGTTCGTGTCAGACCCCCTCTCTACAGTGGCCCTGAGAGGAGGTCGCGATGACCGGAACCGAGCTGATCGTGCTGCTGGTCGCCCTGGGGGTGGCGGGGTCGGCCGTGCTGATCGCCATGCGTCGGCCGGCGCCGCCCCAGGCGGACGCGCGCGTGCCCACGATGCTCGAGGCGCAGGCGAGCCGCCTGGACCGGCTGGCCGACGCGCTGGGTCGTCAGACGATCGACGACCAGGAGCTTCGCCGCTCGCTCGAGGCCACGAAGCGCACGGTCGAGGCGATGCGGACGCACGCCGAGGCCCGTCGGCAGGCAGACGAGCAGACGTGGGAGGCGCTCCGACGGCTCGAGTCGATGCTGATCGGCGGCTCCAGGCGGGGCCGGGCCGGGGAGAACGTCCTCGAGGAGGCGCTCTCGTCCCTGCCGGCTCAGATGGTCGTCCGCGACTTCCCCGTGAACGGGAAGCGTGTGGAGTTCGCGCTCGTCCTGCCGGACGGGCGGCGTCTCCCCGTGGACTCGAAGTGGGCCGCCGCCGCGGAGGTCGAGGCCCTGGAGGCCGAGGAGGACCCCGCCGCGCGCGAGCCCATCGCCCGTCGGCTCGAGGACGAGGTGGCGAAGCGGGCGCGCGAGGTCGCGTCGTACCTCGAGCCGTCGCTGACCACCCC
>DASUTZ010000191.1:0-2296 GCA_036374295.1 Actinomycetota bacterium | reverse complement strand
CGAGTTCGACGGGGACGAGGTGAAGATCTCGCGGAAGTTCCCCTTCGGTGCGTCGAACGTCATCGCGCACTTCTCGATCGAGACCGGGGCGCAGTACTACCGGGAGCTCGAGGCGCTGATGCAGGAGCCGCGCGCGGGCGCCCCGCTGGCGACAGAGTAGATCGGGTCCGACCCTGATGAGAGTCGTCGCGCTGGTCGACGGTGAGCACTACCCACCCACCACCCGGTGGGCCCTCCGCAACGCGGAGGCCGACGGGCACGAGGTCGTGGCCGCGCTGTTCGTGGGGGGCACCGAGAAGGTGGCCGCCGACGGCAGCGTCGACCTGGGAGGCGTCCCGGTGCTCCCCGGGGGCGAGGACGCCGCCGCCGCGCTCGGCGCCGCGATCGAGGAGCATCGACCGGACGCGATCCTGGATCTCTCCGACGAGCCGATCCTCGGCTACCGCGAGCGGATGGCGCTGGCCGCGGTGGCGCTCGCGGCGAGCGTGCCGTACCTGGGGCCCGACTTCCGTCTGGACCCCCCGATCCGGGACGCGCCGCTCCCCGCCCCGACGATGGCCGTGATCGGGACGGGCAAGCGGACGGGGAAGACCGCAATCGCCGGGGAGGCCGCGCGCGTGGCCGCCGCGGCCGGGCTGAACCCGGTCGTCGTGGCGATGGGGCGGGGCGGGCCACCTGCTCCGCAGGTGGCCCGCCCCGGCACCGTCACCCTGGAGCGCCTCCTCGAGCTGGTCCGGAACGGGATGCATGCGGCCAGCGACTACCTCGAGGACGCCCTCACTACCGGGGTGACCACGGTGGGGGCGCGCCGGGCCGGCGGCGGGCTCGCCGGCCGCCCCTACGTCTCGAACGTGCGCCAGGCCGCTGAGGTCGCGCTCCGCGAGGAGCCGGGCCTCGTCCTCCTCGAGGGCAGCGGGGCTGCGATCCCCCCGATCCCGTGGGACGCCGGGGTGCTCGTGGCCCCCGCCTCCGCGCCCCGCGAGTACCTGGCCGGCTACCTCGGGCCCTACCGACTGTTGCTCTCCGACGTGGTGGTGCTTACAATGGCCGGGAGCCCCGACGTGGGGCCGGAAGACCTCGCGTACCTGACATCCCTCGTGCGACGGCTGCGGCCGGATGCACGGATCGTCGTGACGGACTTCAGGCCCGTTCCCTTGGACGACGTGGGGGGGAAGAAGGTGTACTTCGCGACCACTGCTCCGGAGACGGTGGGCCCGATCCTGACCTCGTATCTGGAGAGCGCCCACGGCTGTGCCGTCGTGGGCGTCACCCATCACCTCTCCGATCGAGCGCGCCTCGCCGAGGACATCGACGCCGCGCCCGCCTTCGACGTCCTCCTCACCGAGCTGAAGGCGGCCGCCGTGGACGTCGCCGCCGATCGGGCGGTGAGAAGGGGCGCCCGGGTGGTCTTCGCCGACAACAGAGCGGAGACCCTGGAGGGCGACGGCGATCTTCCCGACCTCCTGGAGGAGGCCGCCCGACTGGCCGTGGAGCGCGCGAGCGGGCGATGAAGAAGTCGAAGCGCGAGGCGATCGTCATCTCCGACCGGGAGCCCGGCCTCCCCTACTCCAAGGGGCTGATGGCCGGGCAGATGATGGTGACGGGTCTCTCGCCCTACCGCGCCTACCAGGCCGCGGAGCGCATCGAGGACCTCCTGCTCGAGCGGAACGAGACGACGATCTCGAACGAGGAGCTGAACGCGCTCGCCGGCGAGGTCCTCGAGGACCTCGCCGGCGAGCGCTACGCCAAGAACTTCGTCCGGTGGCAGAGGGTGGCTCAGCTCGACGTCCCCATCGTGATCGTGATCGGCGGCGCCACCGGGGTGGGAAAGTCCACGATCGCCACGCAGATCGCGGCCCGGATGGGCATCGTCCGCGTGGTCCCCACCGACGCCGTGCGCGAGGTGATGCGGGCCCTCTTCTCCCGCGAGCTGATGCCGACCCTCTACACCTCGTCCTTCGACGCGGGGGAGGCCCTACGCGAATCCTCCTCCCGCCAGGCCGAGCGGACCGTGGTGGGCTTCCGCGAGCAGACGTCGGCCGTCGCCCTGGGCGTCCGGAAGCTGATCGAGCGCGCCGCGATGGAGGGGACGAGCACGATCATCGAGGGCGCCCACGTCGTCCCGGGCTTCCTCGACACGTCCACCTTCGAGGACGGGGTCCTCCTGGTCCCGCTCGTCGTGGTCGTGGAGGACGAGGACGTGCATCGGAACAATTTCGTGGTACGCTCGTCTGACTCGGCGGCCCGCCCGATGGGCCGCTACCTCGAGAACTTCGAGAACATCCGCCGGGTCCAG